>JAUHWK010000021.1 GCA_030424555.1 bacterium
CCGCCCGCCGGCTCCCGCCCGTCTGATGCCGCTCAGCGGGCGCGGCGCCGACGGGCCGCCGCGCCCAGCACCAGCACGGCCAGGCCTGCGAGGCCGCCGTGCGATTGGTCCCCGCCGCAGTCGCATCCTCCGGGATCCCCGGACAGGTCTGCCGCACCCTGACCACCCGAGAACGAGCAGTCCGTGTCGCCGATGAGACAGGCCAGGTCCGAGTCGTCGACTGGATCGCTGTCTGCGGTGTCCGAGTCCGAGGACGTGTCCGTGTCCCCCGAGTCCGCAGTGTCGGACGTGTCCGCGGTGTCGGACGTGTCCCCACTGTCCGCGGTGTCCGTGTCCGTGTCCGTGTCTGCCCAAGCGGGCGTCGACCCCACCAGGCCAGCGACCAGCACCCAACGCGCGATCCACGTCATCGTTCCTCCATGGGGCCCCGACTACGACGGACGGTCATGGTGCGCACGCCGCGACCGGCGTCCGATCGGCCACCTGGGGCTCGGCCAACCAGCCCGTCCCCACCGGTGCAGGGTCCGCCACGTGGACGGTCCACCGCGCCGCGCCCTCTCCCACCCGAAGCGTCGCCAGCACGGTGGGGGTGTCCCCGCCCTCCGCCAGCACCCGCAAGATCTGGCCGTCGAATGACGCCCCCCGCGCAGCCCACCGCCTCGGCTCCCCGCCCGGCGTGGACACCACCTCGAGGAAGCCCCCGTCGGCGTCCGCACCCAGCGTGATCCGTCCACCGGGGCACGGCCGAAGCCCGTCTGCCGAGGGCGTCACCGCCACCCAGGTGGGCTCGATGTCGAGCAAGGTGCGCGGACCCGCCTTCCACGCCGCGCGATCGGCGTCGGTGAACGGCGTGCCCACCCACACCTGCTCGGCGGTGTCGGACAGGACCTGCCGCACGGCCACGCCTTCCTGGCCGTCCCACCGCACGGCGACCGGCCAGTCCAGCCCCTTGGCCGTAAGGCCAGGCGTCACCACATCGACCCCGACCTGGGCCCGGAACAAGCCCGCCCAGTTGCCTTGGTCGGTGAACCACGCCACCGACGGGTCGGGTCCGGGCGCGATGCCGGTGACGGATCGCGCGTCGCCCGCCGCCAGCACCACCACCGGCTCGCCCTCGTCGACCCGGCGCAGGATGGCCCCGTCCTCGAACACCAGCGGCACCCCCTCGACGTCCACCGCGTCCATCCGACCAGGCGCGTCCGCCTCGATCACCGCCGACATCGCGGCCCCCACCGACCCTGGCGTGACGAGCCGCGCCTTGGGCGCCCCCGGGCCCGTGGTGACGAGCACCCCCTCCTCCGGACCGGGATCGAGCCGGATCACCGAGGACCCCCGCCAGACGACCCGTGCCAGCAACGCGCCGTCGGGTGGGTCGCCCAAGCACCCGGGGAGCCGCGGGAGAGCCGCTGCACCGTCACCCGACGCATACAGACCCGACGGCTGACCGACCGCTGCGGCGAGCAGTGCCTCGACCAGGCCGTCGTCCCGCTGCGCCAGCTCCGCCACCAGCCGTGGCGCGCCCGAGGGCCGACGCTGGTACCAGCGCGTGCAGCCGTCCCCGCACACCTGCCCGGCCGTCACCGGTGCGTCTCCCAGCGTGACCCCGTCCGACGCCGTGGCGCGCAGGGACAGCCGCGGGGTCTCGCCGCACACCGAGCCGCGGAGGGGCGCGCCGCCGGATCCTTCCAGAACGGGAACGAGGTCTCCAGGAAGGCTCACCTGGCCCACCACCACCCCCGCGCGCGACAACGTGGCCTCGGGCGCGGACGCCCAGACCAGGGCTGAGCCATCGTCCGGATCGGCGAACAGGATGCCGTCGCCATCCGCCGAGCGCACCACGACGTGGGGCCCGATCGGCCCGGGCACGACCGTCTCCTGATCCCCGCCCGCGACCGGTACCCGCACGATGCGCGGTGCATCCCCCCCCAGCCGAACCACCACCGCAGCCCCCCCGGCCACGAAGTCCGGCTCATGGGGTGCGAGGTGGGACGGCAAGCTGGCGAGGACCTGGCCTCCATCGGGCCCCAACAGCTTGAGGGAGACCCGCCCCTCGGTGGGCGTGAGCACGACCCGCCGCTGTCCGTCGTCGGACGTGGCGGAGGTTCGCTGGGGCGCAGAGGGACGCATCACAGGCTGCGCCGGGTCCACCGCGTCGGGACCCGTGACCCGGCGTGCGATCCGGGCGCCATCCGGGAACACCCAGGTGCCGACCGCCCCGCCCTCTGCCGGTACCAGCGACTCCAGCCGAGCACCCGCAGGCGGGCGGAACCACACCTGCTGGGGCCACCCCACCCACGCCTCTCCGGCCGGCGCGGGATCGGACGGACTGCCCCGCTCGGGGACCATCGACTCCCCCCCGAAGCACCCGGTGCTCAGGGCTGCCACGATGATGCCCACTGGGTAGGTGACCCGCATTCGACCTCCTCGTCCCCGGTCCGTGTACCCGTCCCTCCCAGACGGGGGAAGGGTGAAGGAAACATGGCCCTCCCCGTCGTACGGGGCCATGGAGACCGACGAGCCATGCGTGGAGTCCGCCCGCCGATGACGATGTCCGACCCGCCGCACGATCCCCCCGAGGACGTCCCGCCGCCGCCCGCCCGGCTGGAGCCCGTGGCGCCCTCGGAGCCCGCCGGACGCACCATCGCCCCCCTCGACGGGATCGAGCCCCCCGACGCCGACCTGCCTGGACGCACCATCGCCCCGGCCGACTTCGACGAGGACCAGGACCCCGTCCCCGACGTCGCCCCAAAGACCCGACCGGCACCCACCCCGCGACCGGCACCTGCCCAGGCCGCACCGCCTGCCCAGGGCGGCCGCCTCGGGCGCTGGATCCTGGACCGCGAGCTCGGGCACGGCACCACCGCCACCGTGTGGGCCGCCCACCACGAGCAGCTCGGGGCGCCCGTCGCGATCAAGGTGTTTCACCGAAAGGATCTTCCGTTCCAGGCCATCCTCGGCGAAGCCCAGGCCGCCGCGGGAATCCCCTCTCCGCACGTGGTGTGGGTCCACGACGTGGACGTGCTGGACGGCCACCCGTGCATCGTCATGGAGATGGTGGGCACCTCCGACCGTCCGGCCCACAGCCTGCGCGAGAACCCGCCCGAGGACGACCGACAGGCGGCACGCTGGATCGCCGACGCGGCCCGAGGGGTCGCCGCCGCCCACGAGGTCGGGGTGTTC
The DNA here is from genome assembly GCA_030424555.1 of bacterium. Classification (GTDB taxonomy): domain Bacteria; phylum Myxococcota_A; class UBA796; order UBA796; genus JAUHWK01. Next base: position 3,181 of record JAUHWK010000021.1, read on the forward strand.
CACAAGGACATCAAGCCGCCGAACATCCTGTTGGGACCGCTGGATCAACGCGCGCGCATCTCCGACTTCGGCTTGGCCAACCCCCTGCTGTTCCGGCGCCCCCCGACCGTCCGCCGCAAGGCCCAGGAGACGATCGCGCTCGCCCTGGACGAGGTCCGGCTCGAGCTCGCAATGGCCGGAGAGGACCCGTGCGCTGCGATCCGCGGGACGATGCGCTTGGGCACGCCCGAGTTCATGGCGCCAGAACAGGCCGCTGGGCTCCGTCGAGACCTCGACCCCGACGACCCCGTGCACCGGTTCCACCTCCAGGCGATCGACGTGTACGGCCTGGGCGCGACCCTGTGGTGCCTGCTGGTGGGGCGCCCGCCCTTCCCTCGGGACGGCACCGATCCGGAGCGGGTGGACGCCGCCGACATCATGGACGAGATCGTCGCCCACCCCGCCCCCTCGCTGGCCCAGGAAGCTCCCCGCGTTCCCGCCGGCCTGCGCGCCATCGTCGAGCGGGCGATGCACCACGATCCCCGAGCCCGGCACCCGTCCGCCGGGGCCCTCGCCGACGACCTCGAGGCGTGGCTCGCCACCCGGCCGACCAGCCTCGACACCACGGCGTGGCAGCGAGGCCTGGTCCACCTACGGCGGGAGCGCGCGACCGTTCGGATGATGGGCCTTCTCGCCGTGGTGACGCTTGCAAGCTTTGGGATCGTGTGGAACAACGTCCAGCGTATCGAGGCCCAGCAGGCCGAGATGGCCGCGCTCGCGTCCCAGGTCGAGGCCGAGCGCGCCACCGTCGCGTCGGAGCGCCAGCAGAAGGGCGAGATCGCCGAGGATCTCGCCACCACCGCCGCCGAGCTCGAGGCCCGCACCAAGAGCCTGCAGTCCAACCGGCGACGGCTGAACGCGGCGAGCAGCGAGCTGGACGACCTGCGCGCCAAGCAGTCGGCGACCGCCGAGTCGCTGTCGTCGGTCAAGACCCTGCTGTCGGAGACCGAGGCCGTCCTGTCCCAGACCACCACCGCGCTCACGGAGGCCGAGGCCGCCCGCGAAGCCGCCCAGGCGCGCATCGATGCCTTGGAGATCGACCTGGGCGCCACCCGGGCCGAGCGGGACGCCCAGCGGGTGCGCGCCGACGACGGCGACGCGACGATCGAGCGGCTGGAGGAAGACCAGGAGCGCCTGACCGCCGTCCGCGACCAGCTCACCCGCCAGGTCGACACCCTGCGCGCCGACCGCGCCGCCCTCCAGGCCCAGGTGGCCGCCGCCCAGGATGCCGCCGCCGCCGCCGAGGCGCGCTCCGTCCAGGTCCGCAAGCAGCTGGACTACTACCGGGCCGAGCACGCCCGGCTGGTGGCGCTCCTCGGCGGCACCGAGGCGCCCTCCGACCCTGGCACCACCACGCCCGCCCCGGAGCGCCCCGTCCCGACCCGGGTCCCGCCGAGCCGGCCCACGACGCCCTGACCCACACTCACCCTTCGGGGACGACCACCTCGAGGGACAGCCACGCGGGGCCATCCGCGGCCGAGACCTCCAGGTCCCCGTCCCGGTCGACGTACGCGGCGACCTCCTGGACGATCAGGGCCTGAAGGGCATCGTGAGCAGGCGTGCCCACCTCGATCGCCACCGGACCGGCCTGGACCTGCCCCCCCAGCTCGGTGGCCCACGCCGCCCCGCCGACCTGGATCAACAACGCCTCGGGCTGGACGTCCTCCGAGGGCTCCTCGCCATGCGGCGCCGAGGCCACGCCCACGCCTTCGAAGTCCGGTAGGTCGATCGCGACCGACACCGTCCCCTGCGGGCCCTCGCCTTCCAGCACCAGGGGGCCCTTGCCCACCAGATCGACGGCGCACCACGGCGCAGCGAACCCGCGGGCGTACCCGGACGGGGGCAGGATGGACACCGGATCTTCCAGGCCGATCGTCCAAGGCGCCGGGTCGGGGTCGGCAGGGACCCGATCGGCCTCCGCGGGGAGGCTCGGCCACCCGAGGGTGTCGGTGTCCGACGGACAGGGACGAAGCCGGATCGCGCGGCCCTGCCAGGTGCCCGAGGTCCAGGTGACGCCCGCGACCGCTGGGACCCGCAGCCCCACCCGCAGCCGCAGCCGCTCGACCTCGGGCGGACACCCGCCGAGGCCCAGCACCCACACCACGCCCGCACCTGCCCAACGTCGCCGCATGGACGCTGCCTAGCCTGCGTCAGCCGTGCAGGCCGCACTCCGTCCGCGCCCGACCACGCCACCGACCCGCACGCTCGTCCTCCCCGGCCCCCACCGGCGAGGTGCAGGGCGCACACCCCACGCTCGCGTAGCCCTGGTCCAGCAGGGGGTTGTACGGAAGCGCCCGCGACAGCAGGTGCTGCCACATCCGATCCCGGGTCCACCACGCCAGGGGCGCGATCCGGACCAGACCGTTTCGCCGATCCCAGCCCACCGTCTCCGTGTGCGCACGCGCTGGCGACTGGTCCCGACGCAGCCCCGTGATCCACGCGGCCCGGTCCCGCAGGACCCCCTGCATCGGCGCCACCTTGCGCAGCGCACAGCACCGGTCCGGATCCCGGGTCCACAGCGCCGGTCCCTCCCTCGCTTCCTGTTCCAGCACGGTGTGGGCCGGACGCTGGCGCGCGATCACGATCCCGAATCGCTGCTGCAGGGCGTCGTGCAGCGCCTCCGTCTCCGGGGGCATCAGGCCCGTGTCCAGCCAGACCACGTCGACGGCGTCCACGCGTCCCAGCGCATGGAGGAGGTCCAGGATGACGATCGACTGGGGACCGAGGCTCGTCGCGAGGACCGGGCGGTCGAACACGTCCAGCGCCGCGTCCAGCACGTCGCGGGGATCGTGCATCCGGGACAGGATCGCGAGCTGGTTCGACTGGCTGTTCATGCGCGCTCCACCACGCCGAAGCCCGGCACGACGCCGGTCCCCACACGGTGTGGGGCACGTCGGCGGCGTGTCGTGGATCGGCGAGCTCGGGTCCGGACGCGCTCCCCGAGCCGTCTGGGCGTCGGAGGAAGCCTTCGGGGATCTCCGAAGGCGTCCCACGAGGGATGGCGTGCGAGGCAGCGGGAACCGTGCTCCGATCCTAGCGTGGCCTGGTCGTCACGGTGTTTCGTTGCCGCGAACGGCCAGCCCGTAGGGCGCGAACGTGCTCCGCAGCCACCCTTCCGGATCCGGGATCGCTCCGCAGTCCGACCGATCCACCCCGAACAGGCCCCCCGCCACCGTCGGGTCCTCCCAGCCCCTGCGCGCGGCGACCCACACGGTGTCGCCGTGGATCGCGAGGTCGGAGAAGAACTGGGGACGCTCGTCGGACCGCGAGGTGATCGCCCCGTCCCAGCGATCCAGGCACAGGATCGCGTGTTGGTCGGCGTTGCGGACGATCGCCGCCACCGCGCCATCGTCCGCGACCACCGCGTCCACGATCCGGGCCGTACCGAGCCCGTGCGTGACCGGCCCCTCGAGGCGTCCATCCGCGTGAAGCCGCGACAGGCCGTCGTCCGCCAGCACGAGCGCGCCGCCGTCTGGGTGCGCGACCAGGCCTGGGTTCGGCCCGACGTCGACCGTCGCCACGATCCCCGACCCGTCCACCTGCACGACCCGCCCGAGGGGATCCGCCGTCCACCCGTTCAAGCGATCCAGGCGGTGCAGCGCGATCCACGCCGCATCGCCTTCGGACACCATCGACGACATCTCGGGGATCCCGTCCCCGTCGGCCTGGCCGGACAGGTCGAGCGCGCCCAACTGCTCCGCCGTCTGGGGATCGAGCCAGTACGCGTCGGGCTCCTCGTACCGAGAGACCAGCCAGCGATCGCCGACGACCACCACGTCGTGGGGGTTGCTGCCCCGGCCCATCGACACCTCGCTTGGCGGCGCCTCCAGGTCGTCCCAGATCCGCAAGGTGTCCATTCCCAGGCGGTTGATCGCCACCACCCGTCCCCCGACGACCCGCACCACCGCGTCCCCGTGCAGGCTGGACACGTCGACCGGACCTGCGGAGGGATCGTCCAGCGCCAGCGCGGCCAAGCCCCCCGTGCTGTAGTCGTCCGCCGTGGTCGCCATCAGCAGGAGGGGACCGTCCAGGCCCGTCGGTCCGTCCCCGGAGGGCGGCGCACAGGCCGCAAGGACCCCCACCCACCACGCCACGCTCGCCTGCGTCCTCATGCGCCCTCCTTGGCAGGAATCGTCCATCGAACCCCAACCCGCCAGGTGCGGCCGGGGAGCGGGTAGCCGGTGACATCGACGATCGGTGCGTCGATCCGGGTGTCGTCCGCGCCCAGCGGATCCCGGTCCACCCGGCCCGTCCGAACACCCAGCAGGTTGTCGACGTCCAGGGACAGCGACCACCCGGTGTCGCCCACATCGAGCGACGCGAACACCCCGAGCAAGGCGCGTGACGGCAAGCGCTCGACGCCCTGGGGATCGACCGGAACCGCCGCGGTCCCCTCCAGGTCGATCCCCAAGCGAAGCAGCGCAGCGGGCTGGGTCCACACCCGACCCCACGCCTGCCACGGCGCCGCAAACGGGACCGGCCGGCCTCGACGGGTGGGATCGTCCGTGGTCTGGCGCGCGTCCATCACCGTAAGCGAGGCCTGGATCCCGATGAGGTCTCGCCACGACAGCGCGCCCCCGAGCTCGCCCCCCACCGTCCGCGTGCGGCCGAAGTTGACGGCGACCAGTGTTCTCTGGGTGTTCTGAAGCCACCCGATCGCGTCGCGGGCCCAGGTGCCGAACACGGCCGTCTCCACCGCCCCGCGCACGCCGCCTGCCGCGCCCGCCGCGCGCACCCCTGCCTCGGCCTTCCACGCCCGCTCCGGACGCAGGTCGGGGTTGCCCTTGAGGCTGCCTTCGTCACCGTACAGCTCGGTGAGATCGGGGGGACGAAACGCACCGGTGCCCGACAGCCAGAAGCCGACCCGCTCCTCGGGCGTCCCGCGCACCACCAGGCCGGGCAGGACGGCCACCACACCGTCGTCCTCCGACCCGAGCGTCCACAGCCCACGCACGTCGATCCCCGGGACGACCTCCAGCCACGGCCGAGGCCGCACCGGCAGGTCGAGCGCGGCCCCGACCCCCAGCCGCTCAGCCTGCTGCGTGGGCGCCAAATCCGCATCGACCCGCCGGGCGAACGTCTCCACCCGGGCGTCCAGCGACCCCCGCAGCGCCACCACCGGATGGAGCGCACCCTGGCCCGACACCTGCGCGCCCGCGGCGGCATACCGGTCGCGCTGCAGCGAGGGCCGTCCCCCGAGCTCGCCGTCGGGATCCCGCAGCTGCTGACCTCGCCACCGCGACCACGCCCGCCCCGCCATCGTGCCAGACCCGACCTGCCCGTCTCCGCCCAGGCTCGCGAGCACGCGGTCGGTCCTCAGGCGGGTGGACGCCCACGGGATCCCGATCGGCCCCGGCAGGCCCTCCTCCCGGTGCGCCGCGGACACGAGCACCGTGCCCCGCGCCGATGGGTCGCCGAGCCGGCCACGGACCAGCCCCGACAGCTGACGCCGGTCCGCGTTGTCGCGGGTCGCGATCCGATCGTCGTCGAGCAGGTACCGCGTGCCCCCGTCGTCCAGGTACTGGAACCGGCCTGCGGTCTGCAGGGCGTCCACCGCGAGCAACCCGTCCCCCCGCGCCCCCGACGCCGCCACCGTGCCGTGTCCTCGCACCGTCCCAAACGAGGCCGCCGACACCTCGGCGCTCGCCGACCCCGCCCCCTGACCCGTCCACAGATCGACCACCCCGCCCACCGGTGCCGCCCCCACGGTCGCCGCCGGCCGACCCCGCGTGACGTCGATCTGCGCCAGGCCCGCCAGCGGCCACCGAGACAAGTCCACCGCTTCCACCCCGTCGGGATTGAGCGGGACCCCGTCCAGTCGCACCAGGGTGTGGCGGAACCCACTGCCCCGGAGGCTGATCCCCGCAAACGCTCCCAGCCCACCGAGGCGACGAATCCTCACCCCCGGGACCGAGGCGAGCACGTCCTCGACGCCGTCCCCGGGACGCGCAACCGCCGCGGGATCCACCCGGGTCACACCCACCGGCACCGGCCCTTCGTCCGGCGCCGTGACGACCACCTCCTCCACCGGCAGCCCCGCCGGGTCGTCTCCGGTGTCCGCCCGCGCCCCCTGGCCCCACGACGCCCCGGCCACACCGACGCAGACGGCCCGCCGAAGCACGGGAACCATCGTGGAGACGGGCTTGGGAAGGGGCGGGATCGACACGACACCCTCCGGGGTGTCCGGGGTGCCGACGCCGTGCCTCGCGACGTGCCGCACCCCCCACGAGGGGGTGTCGAAGGCCGGTCTCCGGACTCCGGGCGCTCCGTTCGGGCCTTCCAGGGCCATCTGCCCCGTGGCGTGTCCGAACAGCCTGACCCGTCACCGTGGCGAGGACCGTGCCGGAGTCTCACCGGCTTCCCGTTTCACCCCCTCTCGGAGGCACCTTCGACGAACCCTGGGGAGGTAGCCACCGGTCTGCGATCCGGCCACCCCACGACCCGGTTACGACGCGCGGCCCCACGGGAGACACCATGGCCTCGATCCGTGCCTTCTCCGGCGTCCAGCCCACCGGCCGCCTCCACCTCGGCAACCTCCTCGGCGCCCTGCGCCAGTGGGTGGCACACCAGCACACGCGCGAGAACGTGTTCTGTGTCGTGGATCTGCACGCCCTCACCATCCCGGAGAAGGTCGATCCCGCCCAGCTTCGGGACGCGTCCCGCCGGGTGGCCGCCACGTACCTGGCCGCCGGGATCGACCCCGCCGTCAGCCGGGTGTTCATCCAGTCGCACATCCGCGAGCACGCAGAGCTGGCCTGGGTCCTCACCTGCGTGACGCCGCTCGGCTGGCTGGAGCGCATGACGCAGTTCAAGTCCAAGTCCGAAGGGCGGGAGACGGTCGGCCACGGCCTGCTCGCCTACCCTGTGCTCCAAGCCGCCGACATCCTCCTGTACGACACCCACGTCGTCCCGGTCGGCGAGGACCAGAAGCAGCACATCGAGCTGACCCGCGACTTGGCGATCCGGTTCAACCACCTGTTCGGCGACACCTTCGTCGTCCCTGAGCTCACCCTGCCGCCTGCGGGCGCGCGGGTGATGGGCCTGGACGACCCCACCGCCAAGATGTCCAAGTCGATCGCCGTCGATCGCCCCAACCACGCCGTGTTCCTGGACGACGCGCCCAAGAAGGCCGCCAAGAAGATCATGCGCGCCGTCACCGACTCCGGCTGCGACTACAACCCGTCCACCGCGAGCGCCGGCGTCGTCAACCTGATGGGGATCCTCGGCGCGTGTACCGGAGAAGCGATCGACGACATCGCCGCGCGCTTCGAGGGCCAAGGCTACGGCTACCTCAAGAAGGAGGTCGCGGACGCGGTCGTCGCCGAGCTCGAGCCCATCCAGGCGCGGCTCGCCGAGTACCTGGACGACCCGGCTGCGCTCGACGCCGTGCTCACCCCGTCCACCGAGGCCGTGCGCGCCATCGCCCAGGACACCATGGCCCGCGTGCGCGCGGCCGTCGGCATCGGCTGACCGGCCCCTGCGGAAAGTCCGAAGAAAAAGTTCAGAGGGTGGGAACCGACGTGTTCGGCGTCTGCCCGTATCTTTCCGGTTCTCGACCCCAAACCGTGCGGGTTCGCAGCAAAATTCCTTGTGTGCCCTTCGGGTTTCCCGCATAGAGTGTCCCCAAGCCGGCCCGCTGAGGACGCCCTCGCGGTTCCCCAGCCGCAGAAAAAACGAGGTGCGCTTCCAGTTCGGTTCCCCCCCCCTTGCACGGACTGGAACTTGTTGGCATCCCGGCGGGCCGGTACCCCATCCCCAAGACGCCCCCGACCATCCTGAATGGCCGGGGGCGTCGATGCGTCGTACACCCGACACGACGCCCCGAGGTGGACCATGTTCCGACGCACCCTGCCCGCCGCCCGCACCCTGGTCGCGGCCCTCGTCCTGGCCTCGGCCACGCTCGGTGCAAGCCCGTGGGTCGACGCGGTGATCCCCCGCGCCCAGGCCGCCGAGTCCGTGCGCCTCGAGGTCTCGCTCGTCCACGCCACCCGCGGCGCAGCCTCCGTCGACAAGGGGCTGTCCAACGTCCAGCGCGATCTCGCCGCCCTGCCGTTCACCGCGTTCACCCGACGGGGGGGCGAGACCCTCAAGGGCACGGTCGGTGAGGCGATGACCGCCGACCTCGGGGACGGCGTGATCGTGGCCGTCACCGTCCAGAGCCTCAGCGCCGACGGCGCCACCCTCGCGATCGAGATCAAGCGGCTCGGCAAGACCGTCCAGAGCACCACGGTCACCCGTCCCTGGGGACGGGCCCAGGTGATGAGCGCGGGCTCGTTCGAGGGCGGCATGCTGGTGGTCCCGGTCCTGGCGATCAAGTGAGCCCGTCGGTCGCCCCCGAAGACGTCGGCCGCTGGGAGGACGGTCCCCCCGATGCGCCGTGGACCCTCCTGCTCGCCCATGGCGCCGGCGCCGGACCCGACCACCCTTCGCTGGTCCAGCTCGCCAAGGCGCTTGCCGCGCGCGGCCACCGGGTGGTTCGCTACGAGTTCCCCTACATGGCCCGGCGACGCCTGGAGGGGGTCAAGGCAGGCCCGGATCGCCCACCGGTCCTGGACGCCACCACCCGCCACCTGATCGCGACCACGCCCCGCACCGGGCGCCTCGCCCTCGCAGGGCGCTCCATGGGCGCGCGATCCGCAGGCCGGGTCGCCGACGAGGCCGGGGCCGACGCCATGATCGGCATTGGCTTCCCCTTCCATCCGCCCGGCAAGCCCGACCGCCTTCGACTCGACGACCTCCCCGCCGCCACCCCGGTGTTGATCGTGCAGGGCGAGCGCGACCCGTTCGGCAAGCCCGAGGAGGTCGCAGGCTACGCGCTCCCGAGCGGCTGCACCGTGCACTGGTCGCCCGACGGGGACCATGGACTGACCCCCCGCAAGGCGAGCGGCCGCACGCTGGACGACAACCTCGCCGACGCCGCCGACGCGATCCACGCCTTCCTCACGCGCTGAGCCAGGCCACGGTCAGGGGGCGTCGAACCCCGCCTGACGGATCGCGGCCCGCACCGTCTCCAGGTCGGCTGCGCCCTGGATCGTGACGTGCCCGGCCTCCAGCGAGACCTCGGCCGCCGACACGCCGTCCACCCCCCGCACGGCGTCGCCCACCTTCCGCGCGCATCCTTGGCAGGTCATCCCGCCGACCGGAATGTCGACCGAGGCCGCCGAGCCATCGACGGCCGGCGCCCACGCCGCGCGCACCTCCGACACCGCGTAGCGGGCCATCAGCCCGACGAGCCCCAGGGCGAGCAGGTCGGCCCACCACGCGCCGTGGCTGTGCGCCCCCATCGTCACGGTCGCCGGAAGGACCGCATCGAACAGCATCCCCAGGCCCAGGGAGCCCACCGCCACCGTCGCCAGGTACACCCCCAGCACGCGGCCTCCGAACGCCCGGTGGACCGCCCCCATCGTCGCCACGTTGCTCGCCGGACCCGCCATCAAGAACACGAGCGCCGCGCTGGGCGGGAGGCCGGCGTGCAGCAGCGACGCCGCCACCGGCACGCTCGCCGTGGCACACACGTACAGCGGCAAGGACACGGCCAGCACCGCGAACCCCGCGAACACCCCCGCCCCCAACACCGTGTCCGCCAGCGCGCCGGCCGGCACCATCACGGTCAGCGTCGCGCTCACCAGCACGCCCACCACCAGCCAGCGCCAGATGCTCTGCAAGACATCGTCGGCCTGCTCGAGGACCTGTCGCCACCACGGACCGTGGGCGTGGGACGTCTCCGCGGCCTCCACCACCCCGTGTCCCTCGCTGACCGCGTCCGTGAGCCACCCGGCCGCAACCCCGGTCACCACCGCGGCCGCCACCTTGAACAGCGCAAACGGCCACCCGAGGAAGCCCGCCGACACCAGCACGCTGTCGACCCCGGTCTGGGGTGTCGCCACCAGGAAGGCCACGCTCGCGCCGTCGCTCGCGCCGTCCCGCTTGAGGCCGATGCCCGCCGGGATCACGCCACAGCTGCACAGCGGCAGGGGCACCCCGAGCAGGACGGCCTTCACCACCCCCCAACGCCCGGACAGCTGCCGATGGACGAAGCCCTCCGGCAGCACGACGTGCAGGAGACCCGCCGCGAGCGCGCCCGCCAACAACCACGGCGCGAGCTCGGTCGTCACCCCCCACACCGCATCCAACCAGGGGACGATCACAACACCTCCAGCGCGGGAACGTGGTCGCCGAGACCCGCCCCGTCAACCACCGGCCGCCACCCTGTGCGGGTTCGATCGCCGTCGCTCATCGAGACGCCGGCATCACCAGCAACAGCTGTCGGAACATCGCGTAGGCCGACAGGAAGCCATCCCGCTCCTGCCGAAGGTGGCCCGGCGTGACGCCCCCGTGAAGCCGCACCCCCCACGCCAGGGTCGGGTCGCCCTCGCTGTCGAACCACGCCCGACCGCCCCGCCGCGAGCGGTTCCACGCGTCGAGCATGTCGGACCCGACGCCCTCTTGCAGCGGTACGTAGCCACGAAACTGGAGTGCAGCGCACCCCGCGTCCCGCTCGCAGTCGAAGAACAACACCAGGAACGGGGCGCCTTCGTGGACCCCCCGCACCAAGGGATCGCCCGCCGGGTCGGTCACGATCTCCCCGGCGATTCCCGCTTCGGACAGCAAGCCCAGCACGTCCTCGCCACCGACCCGATGCAGGATCACCGCGTTGGACGCCTTGATCACGTCGACCTCGTCGGGCGTCCGCGCCGCGGAGGCCACCGGAGAGGGCACCGCCACGGGCTCCGCCCTCGCCGCAGGAACGACAGAGCCAAGGATCGACGCCAGCAGCCAGCTCACCATGCCCCAGCCTAGCGCCCCCCTCTCCGTCCCGCCCCCAGCGCGACACACGCTGCCGAACGCAGGCCCCACGCCGTTTCCGATGGTGGACGTCGATCCGCATGGATCCCGCTTGCGATCGGCCGATTCAGACGGTACGCCTGAACGGCTGCCCGGAGGCCGCGTGGCCCGCTCGACGATGCCGTCTGCCGTCAGAGGTTCAGGAGACGGTCCTGAGGACGGATCCCCATTCCGCACCGCGCGCCTTCCCCGCTGGGCCCGCGCCCACGTCGTCGCCCTGCTGGTCGCCGGCTGTGCGCCCGGACATGGATGGCTCGATGGGTCCAACCCGTCCCCCTCCGACCACGATCCGGCCGACGACACCGACTGGTGGGACGGCACCCAAGCCTTCCCCGACGACGAGGAGGACGTGTTCGGCGACACCGCGGTCGAGATCCGGATTCCGCCCCCGATCGTCCTCGCCCACGGCTTCTTCGGGTTCGACACGTTCGCCGGTGCGGACTTCATCACGTACTTCTACGGGGTCCGGGAGGACCTGATCGCGTCGGGCGAACGCCACGTGTACACACCCGCGGTCGATCCCTTCTCCGACAGCCGCACCCGTGGGGACGCGCTGCTGGAGCACGTGCTCGACATCCTCGCCGAGACCGGCGCGGAGAAGGTCAACCTGGTCGCCCACAGCCAGGGTGGGCTCGACGCCCGACGGGTCGCGTCCCTTCGGCCCGATCTGGTCGAGAGCGTCACCACCGTCGCCACCCCCCACACCGGCACCCCCGTGGCCGACGTCGCGGTCGGCGCCGTCGCGGGCAGTGCGGGGGCCGTCGTCGACGCGCTGGTCGCCGCGGTCGCGGGGCCGCTGTGGAGTGCCGCAGGAGACGGGACCAGCCTCTCGGCGTCTCTGCAGCAGCTCTCCACCGCCGGAGCGGTCGCGTTCAACCGGGATCATCCTCCCGGCGCCGGCGTCGTCTACTACAGCATCGGGGGGCGCTCCGACCGGCACGCGGGCGGCGAGGACTGCGAGGTCTCTGGCCGCATGCCTGCGTTTCTCCGCCAGTGGCAGTACGATCTCGACCCCATCGATCCCTTGCTCGCCCTCACCGAGGGCATCGCGGATGGCGGGCTGGGAGCCAACCGTCCCAACGATGGCCTCGTCCGGGTGTTCGACAGCCGGTATGGACGCTTCCTTGGATGCATCCCGGCAGACCACTTCGACGAGATCGGCCACCTGCTCGACGACGGCGCAGGCGGGGTCAACCGGTTCGACCACAAGGCGTTCTACCGCGAGCTCGTCGCGTGGCTTCGGGCCGAGGGGCACTGACCGAGGTCTCGTCCCGGGATCTCAGTCCTCGCCGGGGGGCGCGATGCCGAGCCCCGTCAGGTCCAAGAAGGTCTCGTCCTGCTCGAACTTGGACGTGTACGAGACGTGCAGCTCGTGCCGCGTGCCCACGATGAGGAAGTAGTAGGGCAGCGTCAGCGTCCAGGGGTGGCCGGAGATCTGGCAGCGGATTCCGGCGAGCTCGATCGGGTCCTGGCCCACGGGCAGGCTGGAGATCAGCACGTCGATCTTGCCCCGCAGCGCGCTCACCGCCTTGGCGAACACCCTGTCCGGAACCCGTCCCAGCGCCCAGGCCTGCGCAGACGTCGTGCCCCAGTTCACCAGCTGCGAGCGGGTCTGCTTGTGCAGCTGCCGCAGGATGTCGGCCACCGAGCCCCGCTTGATCCGACAGAGGAACACCGCGTACCGGTTCCGACCCTCGAGGAACGGGAAGTAGGCCGTGAGGCCCACGTTCAGGTTCCGGCGGTCTGCATGGCGGCGGAACACCTCGGCCACCACCAGCGCGCTCGACACGAGGTTGAACGCCCCGCCCATCAGCTCCCGGGCCGCGCGGACGTTGCGGGCGTCCCACACCGCGAAGCCCTTGGACAGCGACGCCCCGTCCGCGAGCTGACCCCGCAGGCTGCTGCGCCAGGTGAGGCGCCGGGCCACGCTCGGCAGGGCGGCGATCTCGGGGACGATCGGTGGCGGAACCGGGACCTCGGTGTAGGGAACGATGGGCGGGTTGGGGTCGAACAGCGGCCGCAGCAGGTTCCACATCCCGACGCCGTCGGTCTGCACGTGGCTCCACACCACGCGAATGGACCCGACCCGATCCAGGTCCAGCCAGATCCCGTTGCGGGGACGACAGACGTCCGCGACGGCCACGTCAGACTCCACGAACTGCAGCCCCTTGTCGGTCTGAAGCGCGACCTCGCGCAGCAGGGACATCTCGGCCGGCTCGGTGTCCAGCCGCGCCTGGAGACGCTCGCAGAACGCCGCCTTGAGCGCCGCGTCGTCCTCGGGCGCGCAGTGGATGGTCATGTCCATGTTGGACCACTCCCATTGCTCGGTTCCGAACAGGGACATGAACCGGTCTTCGGGCGTGGACAGGCGCCGCTTCAGGTAGTCGCGGATGAGCAGGCTGCCCCCCGCGAGGGCAGCGACCGTCGGGAGCAGGATCGGGTCGGCCACGTCACCTCCAGCACCCGCCGGGCGGCACCATCCCGACGCATCCGAACCGTCACGCGCCGAGGGCCGATCGGCCACTCCCCCGCTCAGACGCCCAGCGCCCGCCACAGGGCCCAGGCCGCAGCGACACCCACGCCATGGGACAACCACCGGGCCGGCGACGCCACCCCCACCCACCGCAGCGCCCCCGCCAAGGCCAGCGCCATCCCCACGATCCCCAGCTGGGCCAGCTCCAGGCCGACGTGGAACGAGGCCAGCGCGAGCCCTTGCGCTCCGATCGGCAGCCCGAGGTCCGACAGGGCCCCCGCGAACCCGAGTCCGTGCACCAGCCCGACACCACCCGCCGCCAGCGCAGGCACCCAGGGCGCAGGCGCCGAGGGCGCATCGGGGGACTCGCCGGAACCCGACCACAGCATCCAGGCCGCCCCCATCAGCGTGAGCGCGATCGCGGGCTCCACCAGCAGGGACGGCAGGGACGCCCCCCCGAGCACCACCGCCGCCAACGACACCGCGTGGCCCAGGGTGAACCCTGTGACCGCCCCCACCAGGGCGCGGCCACCGCGGGTGCCCCACGCCAGGGACGCGACCAGCAGCACGTGGTCGAGCCCCGTCGCGAGGTGCTCCGTCCCCAGCCAGGCCCATCGACGCCACACGGGGCCTTCCTCGTCCAGACGGGCTGTGCGCGCGCCAGGCGCCAGAACCACCGTGGCGGCGCCCGGTCCTTGCACCACGGCCGGGACCTCCGGAGGGCGAATCACGTCCACCGCGGTGATCGCGCCGCACGTCCAGGCCGAGGTGCCCTCGAGCACCTCCTCATCCACCACCTTCCGCACCGGCTCCCCCGCGCGATCGCACCCCGGGAGCACGACATCGACGCCCACCGCCCCCACCCGGGCCGCGGGCACGCGCCAGGTCACGGCCACGGGATCGCCCGGCTGCACCGTCACGGCGACGGGGGCGAGGGGATGGGCCGACGCCACCGACACCATCAGCCACCACGCGCTCACCATGCAGCCTCCGCCTCGGCACGCAGCGACGCCAGACGCTCGGCACGCTGACGGGCGCGCGCCGCGGTCTGGGCCCACGCCCCCGCCTGCCGCGCGATGGCGGACGCGTCGGGCGCGACCCCGTCCTCGACCGCCACCACCCGGATCAGGTGCCACCCGAACGGGCCCTGGACCGGCCCGATCCAGCCGCGGTCCTCGGACGCCACCGCCTCGCGCACAGCCTGTGCGACCGGATCGCCCCAGGCCCGCGCCACCCCCGCCGGGTCGACGGTCTGGCGACCGACCAGGCCATCGAACGCATCCCCCGATGCGGTGCCCCCCGACGCCAGGATCGTCCGCGCCGCCCGCGCGTCCCCTTCGGCATCGCGGCGCCGCGCGGGGTCGAACACCCGGTGCTCCAGCACCACGCGTGCAGGCAGGCGCCACCGGGCCTGCACGTGGGCCCGGGCCTCCGCCTGCAGCGCCTCGTCGGGCACCGCTCCCTGCCCCAGCACCCGCCGCGCCCGGTCCGAGAGCATGGTGCGCGCGACGGGATCGACCCGATCCAGCCCGAGCGCCTGGGCCCGCGCCACCCCTGCCGCCACCGACAAGTCCGGGTCCCCGTCCACGAACCGCGCCATGCGCGCGAGGTGGTGATCCCGACGGGGGAACGCCCGGTCGAGTCCCACCGATCGGCCCCACGCCTCCAGCAGGGCCTCGTCGTCCATGTCCGCTCGCCAGGGGACGGGATCGGGCGTGACCCACGCCGCAAGCAGCCCCGTCGCCAACCACCCCGCGAGGACGCCCGCCCCGCGGCCGGTCACGGCGTCCACCACACCGGGGAGGACCACGCCCGCTCCCGGACGAGGCGCTGCACGCGATCGTCGCAGCAGGAACGCCAGTCGGGGTCGTCCGTCGGACAGGTGATGCCCTCGGCGTGGCAGGTGCGGGTGTGCCAGCGGGCCGTGGGGACCTCCACCACCCGCGCGTACCAGAACGACGGACCCTCCGGCGTGCCGTCTGGATCGGTCCACACCGTACACAGGCGCGACGCCCCCTCGCCCGTGGGTGCCAAGGTGTCCGGATCGACGTCGGCGTCCAGGTCCTCCACCCCCGCCACGTCGATCACATCGAACTGGACCGCCTCGCCGACCAGCCGTCCGCGGACGATCTGCACGCGCTCCAGGGGCACGGAAGGACGGGCCTCCGTGCCCGGATCGGACCGCGCGGCCACCACGATCTGGATCGGACCGTCCCCCGCCGGGACCTCCCCGCCCATCGGCACACCCCGGGCGTAGCCCTGCTCGGCGAGGTCTTCGCGGTCGCACAGGTCGTCGTCGAACCCGCGCCCCGCAAACATGCGCAGCCGGATGCGGGGACCGCTGGTGCCGTAGGCCTCCTTGCGCAGCATCGCGCGGAACAGGGCCTCGCGGCTGTTCTCCTCGGCCCACAACACGGCCAGCCCACCAGGGTTGAACGTCACGTTGTCCGGCAGGCCCACCGGGAGCGCGTCCCGATTGCCCGCTCCGGCTCCCCCGTGGCCCGGAAAGTCTTGCTCCGACGCCAACCCTGGGGTGGCGAGGTGGGTGTCGGTGCTCGCGACGATCCCGTACTTGTACGGGTTGACGCCCGACAGCGCCTGCGCCGCCAGGCCCTCCCCCAGCACGTCCCGCACGTGGTCGAGCGCGACCGGATCGGCCTGGATGTTGAGGTTCGCCCCGCTCAAGGTGTTGTACGGCAGCTTCTCGAAGTCGCACAGCTCGTCGGCCGCAGGACTGCCAGGCCAGCACTCGCTGTCGCCCTTGTGCTGGAAGATCTCGACGAGGGGCTCCATCCGCGCGCGCTCGGACGCCACCGCGGGATCCGCCACCGCCTCCGCCGCGGGCTGGAACATCAAGCCCGTCGACAGGTTGCTGTTGTGCGGGATCGTGAGGACGTCGCAGCCCTCGGTGGACGCACAGCCGTCCCGCAGCGCCGCCCACAGGCCCTCGGGGGTGGGCTCGTCGAAGTACCCGACCGGGAAGGACGGCACCTGGGTCGTGCGGAAGATCACGTTGCGGTGCAGGTTGCGCGTGTCCGGCCCGCCCGACCACTCGTACCCGACGAACGCCGTGAACCGGCATGCCCCCGTGGGATCGTCGGCGGCCTCCGCGGCCGCGACCACGTCGCCCCACACGTCGGACGCCTCGCCGATGCAGACCTCGCCGCCGTCGCCGCAGAGGTCTGGGTAGACCACGTTGTCCTGCGCGCGCCCGGTCAGCGCGTTGATCGTGAGGAAGGCGCGATCGGGGGCG
>JAUHWK010000022.1 GCA_030424555.1 bacterium
CTGCTGCTGGGCAGCACCCTGCTGGTGGCCCGGGCCCTGCGCCGCGAGCGCAACCTCAACCGCCAGCAGCGCAACTTCGTCTCGGCCGTCACCCACGAGCTGCGCAGCCCGATCGCCTCGGCGCGCCTGTCGCTCGACTCGATCCTGATGGGGCGCACCGACGCGGCGCGCACCGAGCGCTACCTGCGCCTGGCCCGCGAGGACCTCGACCGCTGGGCGGCTCAGATCGCCGGGCTGCTCGCCGACGGCGGAGTGTTCTACATTCGCGACGGCCATCCGATGCTCTACACCCTGCATGATGACGACGAGGCGCCGCTGGTGCGGTTCCCGTACTTCGCGACCGGCGAGGCGCTCGACACCTACGACGCCGCGACCTACGCGGGCGACGGCGTCGTCGCGAGCCCTCGCAGTTTCGAGTTTCCGCACGCGCTGTCGGAGGTCGCCCAGGCGCTCACGGGTGCCGGGCTGGCGCTGGAGTACCGGGGGACGACCACGCAGCTTCGTCGGGCCAGCGAGAAGGTCGACCTGCTGCTGTGGATCGAGCGGCGGCGCTTTGCGCTGTGGTCCCATGGCTCTGAGGCGTTGATCGCGCGGTGGGACGAGCGGGTGGCGCGCTTTCGCGCGGCCCAGGCATCGGAGGGGACGTGACGCAGGCCAGGCCGATCGGGATCGATCTCGGGACAACCCACACCCTCGTGGCCGTGCTGGACGAGGACGGCCCCCGGGTCCTGCCGATGCAGGGTGGGGGGGTGCTCCTGCCGTCGGTGGTGGCGGTGGACGACGCAGGCGCGGTGGTGGTGGGGCGGCCGGCGCGCGACCTCGCCGTGCGGGCTCCGGATCGGGCGGTGGTGCGGTTCAAGTCGGAGATGGGCTCGGACCGGACCTGGACGCTGGCGGGCCAGACCTTCACCCCCACGATGCTGTCGGCGCTGGTGCTCAAGGAGGCGGCGGCGCTGGCGGAGCGGGCCCTCGGGGCTCCGGTGACCCACGCGGTGGTGAGTGTGCCTGCGTGGTTTCGTGAGCCGCAGCGTGCCGCGACGCTGGACGCGGGGCGCCTGGCGGGGATCACGATCGATCGCTTGGTGAACGAGCCCACGGCGGCGGCGATGGCCCACGGGCTTCACCAGCTGGACGTCGACCACCGCGGGGTGGTGGTGGATCTGGGTGGGGGCACGTTCGACGTGACGGTGCTGGAGATGTTCGCCGGGATGATCGAGGTGTCGGCCACGTCGGGCGACACCCACCTGGGCGGAGAGGACATCACGGACGACCTGGTGGCGCGGGTGGCCACCGAGGCGGGCGTGGCGCTGCGGGATCTTTCCGCGGACGCCGTCGGGCGCCTGCGGCACCGGACCGAGCAGGCGAAGCGGGCGCTCTCCACCGAGGCCCATGTGTCGGTGCGCACCGACGATCTACCAGGCCACACCGTCCCCTCTGTCGGGCTGGACCGGGCGGTGCTCGCCGAGGTGTTCGCGCCGTGGCGGCAGCGGATGCGCCGGGCGATCGCAGAGGCGTTGCGGCAGGCCGCGGTGCTTCCGCAGGCGATCTCCGAGGTGGTCCTGGTGGGGGGCGCCACGCGGATGGCGGCGGTGCAGGATCTGGTGCGCGAGGTGTTCGGTCGGGAGCCCGAGCGGGGCCTGCACCCCGACCACGCGATCGCGCTGGGGGCGGCGGTCCAGGCCGGCCTGGCGGCGGACGATGCGGCGGTCTCCGACCTGGTCGTGACGGACGTGCTCACCCACTCGCTGGGCGTGGCGGTGGTGAAGTCGTGGGACGGGGTCGACTTTCCCGACCGGTTCGACCCGGTGCTGCACCGCGGCACGACCCTGCCGTGCTCTCGGCGGGAGCACTACTTCACCCGCCACCACGCGCAGACCTCGGTCACCATCCGGATCTTCGAGGGAGAGCACCGCGAGGTGGACCACAACGCCCACCTCGGCCAGCTCACGCTCGACGGCCTCACGCCCGGCGACGATCCGGACCACCGGGTCGGGTTCACCGTCCGGTTCACCCACGACACCAACGGCTTGCTGGAGATCGAGGCGACGGTCGACGGCGAGGCGGAGCGCTCCCCGGTGACGATGGTCCTGCAGCGGGCGCAGGAGCGGCTGGAGGGGGACGCGCTGGACCGGGCGATGGCCGCCCTGGGAACCCTCAAGACCCACCCTCGGGAGTTTCTCCCCAACCGCATCGTGCTCGAGCGCGCCAAGCGGGTGTTCACCATGGTCCAAGGGGACGATCGGCGGACGCTGGACGAGCTGATCGGCGCGTTCGAGGCGAGCCTGGAGCGGGAGCAGGCCGATCAGGTCGACGCACGGCGGGCGGTGGTGCGGGAGTGGGTCGACCGGCTGTGCCGCGTGCATGGCCTGGATCGGGAGGACTTCGACGGATGATCGACGTCCTGCGCCACCTCCAGGAGGGCTTTGGTCCGGCGCCCCGTCCGGTGCCGTACGCCTTTCAAGCCGCCTACGACGGCCCGTGGCCCGAGTGGGTCCACGACGATCCGCTCAAGCGGACCCTGGACGCGCTCGAGGGCATCGTGTCCCGGGGGCAGGTGGGCCTGGGCGCAGTGGTCATCGCCAACGACCTGCTGTGGCGGGCGGGGGAGGTGCCCGCGCCGGGCGCGCTGGCCGTCACCACCGATCCCTCGCTGTGGCATCGGCCCACCGCATTGGTCCGCATCGCCGATCGCATCCTGGCGCACCGCCGGGATCGGGAGACGTCCGATCTCCCCAAGCCCGGCTGGACCCCGCTGCGCCAGCGCTTGATGGACGACATCTCCGACGACTACCTGCGGATGGGTCGCCGCGTGGTCTCTCGCGACGTGACCGGTGGACACGAGGTCCGGCTGGAGACCGTGATGTTCCACCCCGCCTGGCTGCCGAGCCGACGGATCGCGGGGGCCCTCCTGCCCGTGATGGTCTCCGGTCCCGACTCAGGGGTGCGGGGCGTCCTGGTGATCCCGTCGGTGTTCTGGCCGGCCGGGCTCGTCCGGGCCTGGACGGACGCGGCGCCGGCGCCCGGCTCGGACTGACGGAGAGACTCCGTCCCGACAAGGAAATCGACTGGAGTGCGGGTCGGGGTGACACGCCGCGAGGGGGACGGTGTTGAAGGCGTGGCGGCCGGGGAGTGGTCGCCTCGGAGGACGCCATCATGCACCGCATCATCCCCCTTCTCGCCGCCCTGCTGGTCACGCCGGGCTGCATCCTCGCCATCGACGCCGATCGGCACGACGACGACCCGTGGTGGGTCCACGGCGATGACGACGACGACGACGACGGCTGGTACGACACGGCCGATCGTCCCGACACGGACGTCGAGCCCATGCCGACGGCGGACGTCACGATCGGGCTGGACGTCGACACGGTCCAGGCCGGCGCGATCACGCTGATCCTCGGCACGATGACCGGGGAGGCCGGACCGGCCGACGTCACCGCGATCGCGTTTGAAGACGGGATCGACATCCTCGAGTACGCGCCCACCGGCGGGGACGGGTTCGCCCTGGTCGTGTCGGCCCACGCGGACGCGGACGGCGCGTACGACCTCGGGGTGCTGTTCGGCGAGATCGGCACCGCGATCGTCGAGGACGCTGTGTTCGTCGAGGCCGCCGCCGCGGACTCCGACGACGACTCCGAAGCCTGCCCCAAGTGACCTGGGAGGTCCCCGTGCGTTGGATGCACCCGTCGATCTTGATGCTGTCCCTGGTCGCCTCCGGCTGCCAGAGCGTGCGCTACACGTCGCCCGAGTCCGCCGCGCACGGGGCCCGAAAGGGCGAGGTCCACAAGACCTTCGCCCACAGCTTCCTGCTCGGGGCGATCCCGGCGGGATCCATCCCGCTGGACGGGTGGTGCCCCGAGACTGGAGTCCACACGATCCGAAGCTTCGTCGGACCCTTCGGCTACCTGATGACCGGGCTGTCGCTCGGCATCTGGACCCCGAGCCGGGTCAAGGTGTACTGCAACGACATCCCGCTGCCTGTGGAAGGCGACGCGGACGACGCGGTGGTGGCGCTCGGTGAGGCGCTGATCTCCGAGCCGTGGGAGAGCGTCGCGCCGCCGATGCCCGTCCCCCCGGTGCCGCCCGGTCCGCCCGTGGTCGTCGTGCCGCCGCCCGCACCGCCGGCACCACTGGTCGCACCGGCTCCGCCCGCGCCGCCGGTCGCCCTCACCCCGCCTGCGCCGCTCGCCGTGGCCGTGTCCGTCACCGCGGAGCCGCTGCCGGTCCCCGTGGCCGAGACGCCGGCTGCCGAGGGGGCAACGACTGAGCCGGTGGCGGCCGCGGTCCCGCCGCCCGTGCCAGACCCGGAGGCCGCGCCGATCCCGGTGAACGCGCCCACCCTCGCGACGCTGTCCTCGCCGGTGGTGGTGTCGGCGCCGGGCGAGGGCACGATCCGGCTGGTCGACCTGCGCACCGGGGAGGCCCCGCTGGAGGCGAGCCAGGTGGAGGTGGTGGAGGTCCCCGATGGACCGACCGTGGTGATCGTGCGCTGACGGCGATCGGCCGACGCGGCGCCCTAGCCTCCGACCGTCGCCAGGCACCGCGTGGCGGGCTGGTACACGTCGCGCAGCACGTACAGGTAGACGGTGTCGCCCGGGGTCAGCGCCTCGGGCGCGCCCGTCTCGGGGAAGGTCTGGGTGCTGCCGTCTGGGGCCTCGCCGTACTGGATGGGCCCGCGCACCGGGTCGTCTGTGTACGCGACATCGAGCCGCCACCGGGTGCCGTCGGGCAGGTCCAGGTTGGGCGGCACGCCCGGGGCCATGCTGTCGGACGCCATCACGTACAGGTAGCGCATGGGCCCGCCGGTCCACGTGATCTCCCCGGACGCCGAGATGCCCTGCCCGTCGCCACAGGGCTCGGGCTCGTAGAAGAGCTGGTCGTACAGGGGACCGCCGAACGGACGGGTGTCGGCGAAGTCGTCCTCGTCGAGCCCACGCCGGGTGAGCTCGCCGACCAGGAAGGCCTGCATGCGCGCGATGTCGGTGGTGGGCAGGCCGGTGGTCTCGCGGTCGAACCCGTTGTTCTGCGACGGCGGGATGGCGCCGAACGCGGTGGAGTCGACCCACCCGGCGAGCATGGCGAGGCCGTCGTCGTCGAGGGTGTCGGTCCAGATGCCGTCGGCCTCCAGGAACCACCCGCTGGTGCCGTTCGGGGCGGCCTCGGTGCTGTGGCAGCACACGCACGCGCAGCTCTCGACCTGCTTGGTGACCCACTGGTACTCGGCGACCCAGTCGCTGTCGTCGAGCCGGGGATCGTCGACCGGGGTGTTCGCGGTGGCGGGGTAGGGCGTGTAGGGCCGCTGGGTGAACACAGGGTCGCAGCTGGCGTGGTCGAGGTACGCCCGGTCCTCTTCCGTGCACGCGCTGATCGCCTCGAAGGTGCAGACCTTGCCCTCCTCGGAGGCGCCTGCCGGGGTGCCGGGGAGGGGATCGGTACACACCTCGGCGAACGGGGTGAACACGTTGCTGGTGACGCCCGGATCGAGCCCGTCCTCGCACACCGGCGACGGCGCGAACGCTCCCTGCCCAAACGCGCACCCCGTCTGCACGCCCCCGCAGGCCTCTGGATCCGACCCGGGGAACACCAGGACCGTCTCGGTGCCCGTGTCCCCGCCGATCGTGCAGGTGCCGAGGGTGTCGTCGAACCCACAGGGGGCGTCGAGGGTCAGCGCGCCCGCCTCGGCGGTGAGCAGGGGGGCATCGCAGTCGGCCCGCATGGTGTCGGGGGTCCAGTCGGCCCCCGTGTACTCCTTGCACTCAGCTCCGTCGGAGAACGGGTTGGCGTAGTCGCAGTGGCCAAGGACGACCGGGCCGTCGGCCGCCGCGTCGGAGTCGGCACCGGGAGCGTCGGCGTCGGACGCGGTCTGGCACGCGGCGGCCAGGGACAGGAGCAAGACGGACGGGCGCATGCACACCTCCATGCACAGGCTTCTCGCCGAAATGCACAGGGTATGCAACGGGTTGTGTGTCGGATTCTGTCGTGGATCAGGCCATCATGGCCCTGGTTTGCACAGGAAATGCATGGTCATCCCGCGGGGATCCCGAACACGACCACCGCCGCGGCGAGGAGCGCCGACAGGGCGTGGCGGATCGTCCAGCCCGCAGACTCGGAGCCCTCCAAGGTGCGCGCGACCCACAGGCCCGCGATGGCCTGCAGGCCGTAGTAGACGGCGAACGCGCGGCTCGCCCAGGCGATCAGGGTGAGGAGGTCCATCCCCCAGGTGATCGCGAGGCCGCCTGCGGCGAGGGCGAGGTAGGCGTTGCCCTGCGACACCCGGCCGCCCGACAGCTCCTCCACCAACCCACCGCATCCCGTGGTGTCGGCGACGGCCGCGCTGAGCTGGCTGGACAGGGCCGCGATCACCAACATGGGCGGCAGCACGCGCGCGACCTGGGCGGACATGTCGATGATCGCGGTCTCGCCGCCGTCCGAGGACAGATCGGCCCCGAAGTACGGCACGAGCAGCGTGATGAACAGCACGTAGATCGCCGCACTGGTGAGCTGGGCGAGCCGCATGGTGCGGATGCGGGTGTCCGGGTCGTACTCCCCCCCGAGGTAGCGGCTGGTCTCGAAGCCCTGGACCAGGATCAGCAGGCCCAGCAGGGTGCGGACGGCGCGCCCGTCGAGCGGGTGGGGGCCGAGGTCGGGGAAGAGGGTGCCGCCGGAGAACGCCGTGGCGAGGTCGTCTGCGCCGAGGCCCACCAGCAAGCCGACGATCATCGCGAGCTTGAGCCCGACCGCGAGCACCTCGACCCGCTCCAGGCCGTGCAGGCCACGGAACCGTCCCAGCAGCGCCATCCCCACCAGGACGCCCGAGGCGAGCATCCTTCCGGCGTCCGCGTCGGTGATCCCGAGCCCGCGCAAGGCGAACGCGCCCAGCAGGTTCAGGTAGTAGGTGACCGACACCACGAACGCGAAGGCCAGTGCCCACTGGCTCGCGCGCTCGGCCCAGGAGGCGGCCCGAGGCAGGGTACCGGCGGCTTCCAGGGGCTCCAGGTGCCGAATGTTGAACCGCATCGTGTCGCCGAGGAACCAGGCGCCCGCGCACAGCGCGGCCATGGCGAGCGGGGCGGCCAGTCCGACCACCTCGTCCAGGATCGGTCCCACCACCAAGAACCCGCTGCCGATGATCGAGGCGAGGGGCGTGGCGGTGGCGTGCCAGGCGTTCGACCGAAAGAACGGCAGGCGGACAAACGCGACGAGCGCCAGCCCTGCCGCCAGCACGATCAGCAGGTCTGTCGCCATCCGGTCCCTCGGGGTTGATCGGGTCGGGGGCGCGGTATCCCGAAGGCGCCGATCCTCACCGGGTCGGCACAGGACACACCCCGCCGCCCGGCCACCTCGTGGTAGGACCGGGGACCGCTCGAGGTGCGCCATGTCCAAGCCTGTCGGGGAGACGTCTCGTCGCACCCTGCTCAAGTCCACGGCGGCCGCGGTCGCGGTGCCCTCTGCGCTCGCGGGGTGCGCGCCGGAGGACGGCAACCGGGACGGAAACGTCCAGCCAGACACGGATCCGGGCGTGGTCCTCGACACCGACGCGATGGACACCGACGGATTCGACACGGACGCCTTGGACACCGATCCGGTCGACGATGGGCTGGTGTACGTCGACATCGAGGCGGTGCCGCAGGACGATCGGACCTTCCCGTGGTCGTTGTGCGCCGGCGCGATGACGGCGTCCCAGGTGCTGATCACCTCCAAGGCGATCATCTCGACCAAGGCCACGCTGTGGATCTGGAAGGACGTCGGCCGCACCGATGCGATCGATCGGGTCTACGAGGAGGATCTGGTGCCCGGAGACGCCGGCTTCGTCTCGGCGGACGTGGATGGCCTGGAGCCCGGGACCTGGTACCACCACGCGCTGGTGATCGTGGGGCCGTCGGGCACGCCCAACAGCCGGAGCCTGATCGGCCGGTTCCGCACCGCGCCCGCCGCGGGGACGAACGAGCCGCTCACCGTGGCGCTGTCGGCCTGCAACGGCGATGAGCGGGGATTCAACAGCGCGTTCGGCCGGATCGCCGAGCACGACGTCGACATGATCCTGCACCTGGGAGACCTGGCGTACAACGACAGCGCCGAGGATCTGGCGCAGTACCGCGCGAGCTGGGCCACGTGGATGGAGAGCCCTGGCTACCGGCGCGCGCTCGCCAGCACCGGGCTGTACGTGACCTGGGACGACCACGAGGTCGACAACAACTGGAACCCCGAGACGATCTCCGCGGCCCGCAAGGAGGCGGCGCTGCAGGCCTTCCTGGAGACGGTCCCGACGGTGACCGGACCGGGCGGTGTGCTGTGGACGTCGTGGCGATGGGGCGACACGCTCGAGGTGTTCCAGCTGGACTGCCGCTCGGAGCGCCTGCCCTCCACGCTCGACAACGACGACGACAGCGACGACGTCTACATCAGCCCCGAGCAGATGACCTGGCTCAAGGACGGCCTGGACAACAGCCCGTGCCACTTCAAGATCGTGATGACCTCGGTGCCGATCACCAAGATGCCGTGGTTTGGGATCTCCGCGGACGATCGCTGGGAGGGCTACCCCGGCCAGCGCGACGAGCTGTTGGGCCACATCCAGGATGAGGACCTGCGCAACGTGTGGTTCGTGGGGGGCGACTTCCACGTCAACTTCGTCGGCAAGACCGACGTCGCCCCCACCGGCCGGCTCGCGAGCACCTACGAGATCGCCGTCACCTCCGGCAACATCAACCCGGCCGCGATCATCCTGCTCCCGCCGCAGGTCCAGTACAACAGCTTCCAGCCGCGCACGGTGCTGGCGACCTTCGATCCGGTCCTGGACCAGGTCACCGTCACCTTCCTCAACCCGCAGAATGGGCAGGTCGACCGGCGGTTGGTGCTGCGCCAGCCATGACGCCGGGCGGGGCATGGGGCGGTCTCCACGGGGAGGGCGGGATCGCGTGCCATGGCGGACGATCCCGGGCGCGGTCCCACCTCGCCGGCGTGGCCCTCGTCCTCCTGAGCCTGGTGGGAGGCGGGTGTGGGCCCACCTCGGATCCGCAGGCGCCGCCGTCGTCGGGTGGCGAGGCGCCGATCGTCGAGCCCCTGGGGGGCTGTGACGCGCCGGGGGTCCAGACGGTCCTGGTGGACGCGCGGCGGGGGGATCCCGAGGATGGAACCCAGCTGCGGCTTCGGTACCGGGTGTGGGAAGGGCCGACCGAGGACGCCCCCACGGTGGTCGTGGTGCCTGGGGGCCCGGGCACGGCGATCCTGGAGGCCTCCCCAGAGGCCCCGTACGCGCTGGGGGCGGCGCCGATCGATCGGGCGCGGGTGATCTTCGTCGAGGCGCGGGGGAGCGGATGCAACGTGTTCCCGGCGTTCGACGACCCCGAGGCGGTGTACGCGCTCGAGGCCGTCGCGCGGGATCTGCTGGCGGTGCTGGACCAGGAGCGGGTGGAGGCGGTCACGATCTACGGCGCGTCCTTCGGGACCGCTGTCGCCTCGGTGGCGGCCAGCCTCGCCGCGGAGGCCGGTCATCCCCAGGTCGACCACCTGGTGCTGGAGGGGACCCTCGGGCGGTCGTTCCTGTCGTTCGAGGACTACATCGCCCCGCTTCGGTCGGAGTGGGACCGGGTCGAGGCGCTGCTGGATCCCGCGTGGCGGACCGCGTTCGCGACCGAGCCGTGGGATCCGACGCTGTACTGGAGCCGGGCGCAGTGGGGGGCCTTCATCAGCGCCCAGCTCATCCTCGGCGACGTCCCCGGAGAGGGACCGATCCTGCGGTACTGGCTGCGGGGCCTGAGCGCCGAGGATCCGGGAGCACAGGCCTACGTGGCGGGGTTCATGGCGGGTGCAGCGGAGCCGACCGCGCCGTCCTCGCTGTTTCAGCAGATCGGGTGCCGGGAGATCTGGGGCCGGTGGCAGTCGGGGCGGGAGATCCGCGACGGGGCGCTGGCCGTGTTCGGGGAGGACCGGTGTGCGGGGATCCCGTTCTCTTCGCCGTTTGACGTCGCGGCGTACCCGGTGCGCGTGCCGACGACGCACCTCCACGGCCCCCACGACCCGACCACCACCCGGGCCCAGGTCACGCACCATCTCCGCGCACAGCGGGACGCGGACCGCCGGGTGGTCACCGTCCCGGACGCCAGCCACGCGCCCCTGACCCTGGGCCTGGCCGGCCGTGGCTGTGCCGAGGCGTTCTGGACGTCGATCCTCGAGGGCACGCCGGACCTCCAGGAGGTGGAGGAGGATTGCAACCGCGGGGGACTTCCGGCGGTGGAGGTCGTGGAGCATCCCGCGGGTCGTGGCACACCACCGTGATCGGGCGAGGACGCGTGATACTCGTGGTTCGGGCACGGGCGATGGAGGCCGGCATGCGGTGGATCGTCTGGGGCGCGGGGTGTGGGCTGGTCGCGCTGGGCGCGTGCGAAGATGCGCCGCGCGTGAAGCCCCCGCCGTGCGATCGTGGGTTCTCAAAGGTGGACACTTCGTCCGACGGGGTCATCCTGCACGACGAGTTTTCCGTGGAGGGCTTTGAGGGGCGGCTGATCTCGGAACAGGCTGAGTGGGATGCCTTGGTCGCCGCCCATCCGGACGCGGAGGCGTGGACGGACCACAAGGTGTACCCGGACTTTTCCGACGAAGTCGCGTTCGTGACGCTGGAGCGCGGGCGGTCGTACAACGCGGGCCTCGTGACGCGTGCATGCACCGACGGCGACCTGACCTACGTCACGTACCGGTACCGGCAGGGCACCGGAGAGGACCTCGAGTTCGACGTGCTCGAATGGGACATCGTCCCCCGCGGGACGTCGACCACGTTCGCGTGGCGTGGACTGTACTTGGAGGACTGACCCGGATCACGCGGCCAGGTCCACCACGTTGTCACCGCGGGCCTCGTCGTCGCCGCGGGTGTCGAGCTGCTCCTGGATCATGTGGACCAGGTACAGCGCGACGTGGACCGGGACGAGCCAGGGCCAGTCGGCGCGGAACGGGGCGAGGGTGTGGACCCCGAGCAGGCCGACCACCGCGCCGAGGATCATCGGGTGGGGGATGGTGCCGTAGGGGAAGGCCGTGATCCGGCGGGGCTGGAGCAGGCCCAGCTCCACGCCAAAGTAGGTGCCCTCGACGCCGAGGCGGGCGCTCGCCCAGGCCGCCAGGCCGAACCCGATCGCGATCAGCGACAGGCTGAGGGGATCGACCACGCCGTAGCTCAGGTACAGCGCGGCGAGGGTGCCCATGCTCATCGTCTTGAAGAACACGGCGTCTCGCAGGAACGTGCCGTACGAGACGTGGGTGCGGTCGGCGAACGTGGCGATGTACACGAGGTAGTGGACGAAGGAGATGCCTGCGACCCAGGGGATCAGCGAGCCGCTTGCGCCGGCGGCGATCGCGAGCGCGCCCGCGTACAGGGCGTTGGCGGTGCCCACGTGGCCCTGGAGCAGATCGAAGAACTTGGTGGTGGCGACGACGAAGGCCGCCCCCGCGCGCGTCCGCCAGGAGTTCGGGTCGATCGTGTCGAGGAACACGCGCCGGGCACGGATGTTGTACATCGTGGTCAGCCACGCGAGCAGGCGGCCCCAGGGCGCGAGCCACCACGGGCACGCCATGTGGTGGGTCTTGAGGTTGATCCGCAGGTCGGCCGCAGGGACCCCGGGCTCGTTGGTGATGTAGTGGAGCTCCCGGTTGAAGTCGAAGGTGACGGCCTCGCCTTCCGTGAGGATCCAGCTCTTCTCGTGGCGTCCCCGCCCGGTCATCGTGAAGTGGGTGCGGACCCGGGCGTTGGGGCTGATGCCCACCATGCAGCGGTGGACGGCCGCGCCGGGGAACACGGTCCAGGGGCCGTCGATGTGCGACATGTAGAACACGGTGTCGCTGGTGAGGTCCTTCTCTGGGCCCGTGACGTAGATCTCGTTCATGCCATGGACCATCTCGACGTGGGTGCCGGGGCCGTAGGCCTGCTCGTACATGCCGACGACGTCGGGGTGGCTGGCGAGCCGCTCGAACGCCTCGCGCACCGCGTAGGGCAGCTCGTGTTGCCACCAGTGGGTGGTGTGGTCGGTCGTCTCCAGGTTGTCCATCACCCAGTCGCGGATCGCGTCGATGTCGGGCTGGGCGTCGCTGGACAGGGCGGTGTGGACGACCCGCTCGCGCGCCACCAGCCGGCTCAGGAAGGGGATGTCCCGACGCCAGGCGCTGAGCAGCACGAGGGGGAGCAGCTCCCAGGTGTGGATCGCCAGGTCGCCGAGCCAACCGGTCTGGCCCTGGTAGGTGGACTGAAAGGTCGTCTCGCCCGCGACGTGGTGGGCGGCCTCCTGGCCCACCCACGCGGCGGCCATCAGGCCGAGTGCCCACGGCCACGACACGGGCAGGGCGATGGCGAGGGCGACGAGCGTGGCGGTGGCGATGGCCGTGGCGGCCCACAGGCGCCCGGGGATCCGGCCGAGCAGGGACACGGCGTACCCGACGCCGGCGATCGCCGGGAGGACCGGGGAGACACCGCCGATCAGCGCGAGGCCCGCGTACAGCCCGAGGGGGGTGGTGATCAGGTGCAGCTCGACGTTGAGCAGGCGCTGGTGGCAGGCGAGAAAGCCAGCTGCGCGGGCGGACCAATCGGCGGGGCCGTCCACGGGGGAGTCCTGCGTCATGCGGTGCCTCCGGGAAGTTCGGGAAGGGGGCTCAACCCGAACCCTGCCACGTCCGCGCGACCGGTGCCCGTCTGCTGGGTGACAATGCAGTCGATTCAGGGGGAGGTTCCGGGGGTTGCGGCGGGTTGTCGCGACCATGGGGGTGTGCATTGACATTCACGCGGCCGTGCGGTTGTCTGCACGACGCAAGGGTGGGAGTCCCATGAGCAGTCGACAGGCCCAGCGCTCGCAGACCCGGCAACGGATCCTGGAGGCGGCGCACGAGGAGTTCGCCACCAGGTCGTACGACGAGGTGTCCATCCAGGACCTCGTGCGCTCGGCGGGGGTGGCGCGGGGCTCGTTCTACAACCACTTTGGCGACAAGCTCACCTGCTACCGGGCCGTGTGCGATCGGGCGCAGGATCTGCTTCGCGACCGGGTGCGGGCGGTCCGTCGGGCCACCACCCGAGGGGAGTCCTTCTTCCGGGACATGGCCGAGGCGGCGATCGTCTGCGAGCTCACGGAGGCCCGGATGATCCTCCTCGCGACCGACGGTCCCACAGACGTCCGCTCGCAGTTCGGGGAGCCCTTTCAGCAGTTCGTGCGGGAGTTCCGGGAGGATCTGGAGGACGCCGTCGATCGGGGCGTCCTGCCAGATCACGACGCGGCCGCCGTGTCCGTGGCGTTTGTGGGGGCGATCCAGGGCGCGGGCACCGCGTTGGGCTCGGACCCGTCCCGGCTGGCGAGTGTGCTCGAGATGCTCGACCGCATGTTCCTGGCGGCGGTCCAGGTGGAGCGCGCAGCCCAGGTGGCCTGAGGGTCCCGTCAGGGCGCGGGGGCGGGCACGTCGGCGGGTGGCTCGGCGGGGGCGGTGGCCTCGACGAGGTGGTTGGCCCCGGAGGCGGTCGTGTAGCCCTTGAGCCAGGACTCGCCGCCCTCTGGACGGGTCGGGACCCACTTGGCGAACTCCGGGTAGCCGAACCAGTCGGCCTGCAAGCGGTCGCGCGTGACGTCGAGCACCAGGTACATCTTGGAGAAGCCGTCGGCCCAGAACCAGTTGGCGAGCGCCGCAGTGTCGCCGGGCCCGCCCGGGGAGCTGATCGCCCCGGTGTGGAACTCCACGGCCTCGGCGCCGGCGCCGGTGGCGGGATCGTAGGTGCCCCAAGGGTCTTCGGTGTAGTCGATGGCCCGGGACTGGTGGGTGTCGCCGGTCAGCACGACCACGTTGGGGATCTGTGCGTTGGCGGCAGCGTCGAGCACCCGGCGGCGGCTGGTCGGATGGCGACCCCAGGCCGCCACGCTGGTGGTCCCGTCCTGGCGGACGGCGTCGGTGAACGACTGCGCCTGGGCCAGCACCAGCCACGGCTGGGTGGTGTGGGCGATCGCGTCGTCGAGCCAGGCGTGCTGGTCCGCTCCGAGCATGGACGGCACCGCTTCGCCGAGGTCGTGGACCAGCGGGTACTTGATGTCGACGACCGGGAGCCGAACGAGGTCGCCGAGGTCGAACACGCGCCACAGGATCGCGGGATCGCGGACCCGGGTGGGGAGCCACTCGTCGTAGGCCTGGATCGCGACCGCGACGCGGTCGGCCCACACGCCCTCGACCCCCTCGGTGTGGTTCTCGGCGCCGGTGCCGTTGGGGAGGGGATCGTTGGTGAACTCGTGGTCGTCCCACACCGTGATCCACGGGAACTGGCGGTGTGCCTCAGCGAGGTCGGGGTCGCGACGGTACTGGCTGTAGCGAAGCCGGTAGTCCGCCAGCGTCAGGATCTCGGTGGGGGGCTCGCAGGGGCGGATGTCGCCGTAGGTGTCGTCCCCGTACTCGTACAGGTAGTCGCCGAGGTGCAGGACGAGGTCGAGGTCGTGGCGCTGGGCCAGGTAGTGGTAGGTGTGGAAGTACCCGGCCGCGTAGTTGCTGCACGAGCACACGCCCACACGCACCCGGTCCACCGCGCCGTCCGGCAGCGTGCGGGTCCGGCCCACGGGAGAGGTCCGGCCCAACGCCGAGAAGCGGTAGTAGTACGTGGTGCCCGCGGAGAGATCGGTGGCATCCACCTTGAGGCAGAAGCCGGTGTCGGGGCCGGTCGTGTAGGTGGCGGCCGCGAGCCGGTCCGCAAAGGCTGGGTCGCGGGCGATCTCCAGGAACACGTCCACGTCCGCGGAGGGATCGTCCGAGGAGACCCGGGTCCACAGGATCACCGCGTCGGCCAGCGGGTCGCCCGAGGCCACGCCGTGCTCGAACGCGCCCTCGGGACCGAGGGGTCCGTCCCAGGTGTAGGTGGGCAGGCCGTCGCCCGGGGCGTCCTCGTCGCCGCACGCGGCAAGGGTTGGGGGCAGCGCGGCGAGTGCGCCCAGGCCGGCGAGGCGCTCCAGCAGCTGGCGACGGGTCAGGGACAAGGGACCTCCGAGCGGCCGCGCATCGTCCCATGAGCGAGGGACCACCACGGTGACGGGGCTGTGAACGCACCGGGTCGCCCGCGCCGGATTGCGACGGATTGAGGCTTGCCGTGAGCCCTCCCCGCCATGCTAGGTACGGAGTGGGCGGTGTGCACGAATCCACCTGGGGGTCGGGGGGACGCGCGTACCCGGGTCGTTCGGGTTCGAACGAGCCGAGGCCCCCTCGGGGGGTGCCCTTTGGTGACAGGTTAGTCCGCGGGTCCCATTCCACCATGGAGATGTGCTGGACGACTTCCTCTCGAACCTCGACGGACTCGACGGTGAGACACGGTACCAGGCCATCGGCGTGCTCGGGGAGGGAGCACTCGGCCCGGTGCTGAGGGTGGAGGATCACACGGTCGGACGATCGCGCGCGCTCAAGCGCGTCCACGTGGGCACCGCGGAAGATCTCCGATCCTTCCGTCGGGAGTTCCGTGCGTTGGTGACGTTGTCTCACCCCGGACTGGTCGTGTTTCACGAGGTGGGCCACGACGCGGACGGCTGGTTCCTGACGATGGAGGTGGTGGACGGGGCTCCGCTCGCCGCGGGCTCGCTGACCACCCCCGAGCAGGCGGCCTCGGTGGCCGTGCAGATCATCGATGCACTGCGGGCCCTGCACGGCGCCGACCTCGTGCACGGCGCCCTCAAGCCCGAGCACGTCATGGTGGGGCCGGATGGGCGCATCGTGCTGTTGGACTTCGGCCTCACCCAGACGATGCGGGCCTCCAACCCCTCGGGGGTGGGCAACCCGCGCCACGCCGCCCCTGAGCAGCTGTACGGAGAGCGGCCCTCGCCCGCGTGGGACGTGTGGGCGCTGGGGGCGGTCTTGTACGAGGGGATCGAGGGGCGCCTGCCGTGGGACGATGCCGCGGATCCGGTGTTCGCCCGGTCCCAGCTCGACACCGCGGCGCGCACCCCGCGAGGGACCGGTCGGTTGCCGGGCCTGATCGCCTCCATGCTGGCCCCTCGTCCCGAGGCGCGACCCACCCTGCCGGCGCTGGCGTCCACGCTGCGCGAGGCGGGGGTGGAGCTCCCTCGGCGGCTGGCGGTGCCACGGGCGGGCCTGGTGGAGGCGGTGCTGGCGCCGCTGCGACGGGAGGGGCCACCGGCGTTCGTTGAAGCCCACGGCCCGGCAGGCATCGGAAAGTCCGCGATCGCCGAGGAGGTGGAGCGCCGGATCCCACGCGACATGGTCGCGGTGCGGGTGTCGGGCACCCCCGAAGACCGTCTCCCGCTGCGCACCCTCGGCGATGTCCTCGACACGCTCGCATCCCGGTACCCGGTGCGCATCGGGCCGGCGCTCGACACGGCCACCCCGCGTGCACGCGCCAGCCTGGTCGCCCGGTTCCCCTCGTTGCGGGAGGCGGTCCCGCCCCGAGCGGACGATCCCCGTCCCACGCGGGACGGTCTCGTGCAGGGGCTCGGGCACTTGCTGCGCGGGTTCTCCCCGCTCGTGCTGATCCTGGATGCGGCGGACGGGGTCGACCACGCCTCGATCTCGGTGCTGGAGGAGGCCCTCGGGCTCGTCGACGGACGGCCGGTCCACGTGGTGACCTTCGCGGAGGAACCGTCCCTCGATCGTCTGGCCCCGCTGCGGGGACGCACGGAGCCCTCGGCGCAGGTTCGGGTCCCGGTGGGACGGATGACGGACGCGGAGATCCGCACCATGGTCCGCCACCTTCGTCCCGATGTGGCGGACGACACCGCGGACTCGCTGGTCCGCATCGCCGCCGGCTGTCCGCTGATGGTGCGGTTGGCGATCGGCTGGCTGGGCGGGGCGAGCACACTGGCGAGCGACCAGCTCGACGATGCGGTGCGGCGCCTGCTGTCGCGCCATCCCGAGCACCTACGCCATGCGCTGTCGCTGTTGGCCTTGGAGCCGGAGGGCGCCCCGCTCCGGGTGTGGGCGGAGGCGGCGGGGATGGAGCCCGACGCCCTCGCGGAGTTCGTCCCGGGGTTGCG
The DNA here is from genome assembly GCA_030424555.1 of bacterium. Lineage (GTDB taxonomy): Bacteria > Myxococcota_A > UBA796 > UBA796 > JAUHWK01. Next base: position 16,974 of record JAUHWK010000022.1, read on the forward strand.
CTCGGAGGGGCTGCTCTCCACACAGCGGACCCGCTTGGGGGGCACGGTCACGATCGCCCACCGGTGCGTCCGAGAGGCCCTGCTGGCGGTGGAGGATGGGCGGCGGTCTCAGCACCGAGACTGGACGCGCGTGATGAAGTCCTGGGCCGGGGCGTCTCCGGCCATGCACTACCGGCACCTCGTCGGCGGCCAGCTCGAAAACCGGGCCTGGAGCCTGGCCCACGCGGAGCACGACGAGGCCTGGGGACGGCGAGACTGGGCCCTCGCGGCGTGGTGGGCGGGGGCCGCGGCCGACGTCTCGCCCGACGACGCGGATCGATCGCGGCTGCGCTTGCGGGAAGTGGAGGCGATGGCGTTGTGCGGGCCATCGGAGGGCACCGCGGCCCGGCTGGTGCGTCAGCTGTCCAGCATGGAGGGATGCAGCCACAGCCTCCTGCGGCTGCGCGCGGCCGAGACGGCCCTGCTTCACGGCGACCGAGCCCACGCGCTGCGCCTGTACGACGCAGCCCTCGACGACATCGGGGTCCAGCGCCCCACCGGCCTGCTGTCGTCGTGGATCGAGGGGGTGTGGCGCCTGGGGAGCACGCGGGTTCGTGCGCTGGCGCCGCCGGCGGTCTCAGGGCCGGTCGATCCTGAGCACGGGAAGCGGATCGACACCTTGTTCGCCGTCGCGCTCGGGCTGGGACTCACCGACCCGATCCCCGCGCGCTGCCTTCAGTCCCGGATGACCTACCAAGCCCTGGCGGCGAACGATCCCGCGCGGCTGGCGCGGGCCCTGTCCGTCCATCTGCTGCACGAGACCAGCGCCTCGTGGGATCCGGCGCGCACCCGGGCGGTCGAGGCCGTCCTGGAGCGTTCGGTGGAGTCGGCGGGCGACCCCGAGCTCGCGGCCTGGGCGGCGGTGTGCCAGGCCACGGCGGCCTGGACGGAGGGTCGGTTCAAGGAGGCGGCCGGTCACCTCGAGCGCCTGCGGGGCCGCGGGCTCGATGGGGTGTTGGCGCGCCACACCACCGCGGATCTGGCCCACCTCACCACCCTGTCGGTCGCGTTGTCGCAGGGCCGCCTCGGCGCCCTGGCTCGGGGGATCGAGACCGCGCGGGCAGAGGCGGAGGACCGGGGGGACCACCACCTGGCGATGCACTGTGCGGTGCGGTTCCAGCCGTGGGTCGACCTTGCGAACGGGCGGGTGACCGAGGGGCGTCACGAGCTGGAGGCGGCCGTGCGCCAGATCGCGCCCGACGGCGAGCCCTGGCTTCACCTGCACGCCGACCTCAACCGCGCCATGCTCACCACGGTCGCGGGCCAGCCACGGCGCGCGCTGGTGGAGCTCGATCGGGCGTGGCGGCGGTTGATGCTCAGTGGGCTCATGCGGGTCCACCACTTCCGGGTCAAGGCCCTCCAGACCCGCGCGCGCACCGCGGCGGCGACGCTGGTGGTGGATCCCGGTCATCGCCGCGCCCGCGTGCTGCTGAAGCGCTCGGTCCGCGCCCTGCGGCGGGGCCCCTCCGTGTTCTCGCGGGCCACGGGGACCTGGATCGAGGCGGAGGTCTTCCGCCGCGACGGGGGACCACGAGGTGACGCGGTGCTCGACCAACTCCAGCTCGCGGAGCTGACGCTCGATGCCCTGGTGGCGGGCTCGCATGCCGACGATCCGCTCCCTGGGATCGCGGCGCCCGATGCGTGGCGCGCGTGGTTCACCCCGAGGGCACTGCTGGCACGACGGGCCGTTCCTGCCCAGGATCGCTGAGCCACCCATGGACCCGCGCCTGTGGCACGGTGCGGTCGCGCGATGCGGAGGTCGGGTGCCTGTCCTGTACGATGCGTTTGCTGGTTGGTACGACGCGATGCTCGAGCCTGTGTACCGGGACGAGCGCCGCGCTGCGGCGGCCCTGCTCGATCCCCACGAGGGGATGGTGCTGCTGGACGTCCCCACCGGGACGGGGGCGTCCCTGCCCGTCCTCACCGAGGGGCTCTCGGAGGCCACCGTGATCGCGGTGGACGCGTCGGCCGCGATGCTGCGCCAGCTCGCGCGGCGCGACTTCCCCGAGGGCATCCGGGTCGTGCCGCTCGCCGCGGACGCCCGCGCCCTCACGTCGGCGTCCCTCGCCCAGGCGGTGGGCGCGGAGGTCGTCGTCGACCGCATCCATGTGTTCCTCGGAACCACGGTGTTCGAGGACATGGCGGGGACGCTGGAGGCCCTCTGGGCGCTGCTCGCCCCCGGTGGGCGCATCGTGATCGTGGACGTGTACGCAGCGTCGCCGGGGCTCCAAGGCCGGATCGTGCAGTGCATGGCGGGCGCGGATCTCGGTCGCCAGGCCTGGACCTGGCTGACGTCGGTCGCGCCCGACGCGGACGTCCACTGGCTCGATCCGAAGCCGGCCCACGGGGGGGCCATCTGGGCGGCCACCGGCACGCGTCCCGTGGAACGCGTGGGTGACACTGCGTGCACGAATCGCGCCGACGGCGTTCAGAGCGGGTAGAACGCAGGCCTGGAGGAGGTGGGATGGCCCGCCGTGACCCCGTTCGCCGCGATCGCGTCCGCCCTGTCGGTGGGGCGTGTGGGGGCGTGGCGCGATGGGCCCGGGCGGTGTGGCTGGGCAGCTTGATCGGGTGTGTCGTTCCGTACGGGGACGTCGGCTTCCTTGGGGACAACGAGGTCGTCGGGGACCGAGACTCCGATGGGATCCCCGACTCCGACGTGGTGCTGGATCCAGCAGGCGACGCCGACGGAGATGGGGTGGCCAACGGCGTCGATCCCTGTCCCCTCCTGGACAACGACGAGGCGGCCTCGCGGGCGGACGATCCCTTGGTGCC
>JAUHWK010000416.1 GCA_030424555.1 bacterium
CGGAGGTGTCTACCGTGCCGGTGTCGACCGTGTCCCCGGTGTCGCCCCCAGGTCCCTGCTTGCCCGCACAGCCCGCCCCTGCGAGGGCCAGGCCGACCCACGCCCCCCAGGCCACGTTCTTCGCGTCCAACCACGTCATCGACGCCTCCGCCCCGTGAGGTAGCCCGCAGGCCTCCCCAGCGCCCGTGCGTCCTGGTCCACAACGCGTCAGGGGACGGCACGGAGGCGATGGTGCGGATCCTGATGGTGCCCAACGACACCGCGTCGATGGGTTGGTTCCGGCTCCCGCTCCTGCGCACCCTGCACGAACGCGGGCACACGGTCCATGTCGTGGGCCTGCGCGACGCCGCCGCCGCCGCCCTGGAGCGCACAGGGGCCCAGATGTGGGTGCCGCGCCGTCCGCTCGACCAGGTGCCCGCGATCGCCCAGACGGTCCACGCTGCGTGCCGCGCCCTGCGCCCGGACGCGGTCCTCGCCTACTCGCACCGCGCCATCGTCGGCGCCGCGTGGGCGGCCCGCACCGCCGGGGTGCCCCAGGTCCACGGCATGCTGACCGGGTTCGGCATGGCCGACATGCACCACACCCCGCGCGCCCACGCCACGGCCCTCGCCGCCCAGGCCGCCTTGCGCCTGGCCACCCCCGCCCTCGACACCCTGCTCGTCCTCAACCCCGACCACCTCGCCCGCGCCCGTGCCCTGCGGCTCGCCCGGCCCCATCAGCTCGCCCTGGTCGACGGCGAGGGCGTGGACCCCACACGGTTCGATGCGCCCGCCCCCCGTCCTGCCCGCACCGTGACCTTCTTGATGGTCTCCCGGCTGGTGGTCCACAAGGGCGTCGACGTGTACGCGCAGGCCGCCCAGCAGGTCGCGGCCGACCACCCCGACGCGCGCTTCCTGCTCGCGGGAACGGTGGATGCCGGCCACCCCGACGCCATCCCCCTCGCCACGCGCGCCCAGTGGCGCAGCCTGGGTGTGCCCGAGCTGCTCGGCTTCGTCGGCGACGTGCGGACCGTGATCGCACAGGCCGACGTGTTCGTGCTCCCCTCGCGCTCCGAGGGGCTCCCCGTCGCGGTCCTGGAGGCGATGGCGATGCGCCGTCCCATCCTCACCACCACCGCCCCCGGTGCCCGCGAGACCGTCGTAGACGGCGTGAACGGCTGGCGGGTCCCGCCAGGGGATCCCAGCGCCCTGGCGGATCGGATGCGGGCGATCTTGGACGATCCCACCGCCATTCCGCGCATGGGAGAGGCCAGCCGCGCGCGCGTCCTGAACCGCTTCCAAGCCGACCGCGTCAACCGGTCGCTGATCCGCATGCTGGCGTGGTGATCGCCCGTCCCCCCCTTCCTACCTAGACCCTCCGCGATGTAGGGTTCGGCACCGGGAGGGCATCATGTCGTGGATTCGAACCGGAGCCATCGGGCTCGGGGGCTTGTTGGGTGTGGGCGTGCTGGGCGTCGGGGCGACCTACCTGTGGGCGTCGAGCCAGGTGGAGGCGGTGTTCGCCAAGACCTGGGAGACGCGCACGGCCGACTTCCCTGTGCCCTTCCCGCTGACCGACGACGAGGTCGCGGCGTTGCGGGCTGAGGCCGACTCCGACGCCGACCTCGATCTGGACGCGATCGCGCTCGAGCGGGCCATCGCGCGTGGCCAGCACTTCACCGAGTCCATCTACGCCTGCACCGCCTGCCATGGCGCGGACTTCGGCGGCGGGGTGATGCTGTCGGATCCAGCGATCGGCGAGGTTCGGGGCCCCAACCTGACCCCGGGCGGGGTGGTCGCCGACTACACGGTCGCGGACTGGTCCCGCGCCGTCCGTCACGGCGTGCTCCCCGACGGCACCACCTCCATCATGCCGGTTCGCGACTACAAGAACCTCTCGGACCGAGAGCTCAGCGACATCGTCGCCTACCTCGGCACGCTTCCCGCCAAGGAGGGGGGTGAGACCGTCCGAACCTGGGGCCCCGTCGGCACCATGCTGATCGCCACCGGCCAGCTGGTGCCCGATGCCTACGTGGTCCCCGACCACCACGCGGCCCAGGCCGAGCTTCCCCCGCCCGTCGCACCCGACCTCGCGTACGGCACCCACATCACGACGGTGTGCGTCGGCTGCCACCGCGAGACGCTCGCCGGCGGTCCCATGCCGTTCGGTCCGCCCGACTGGCCCCCGGCTGCCAACCTCACGCCCCATGCCGCGGGCCTGGCAGGATGGACCTTCGAGCAGTTCGACACCCTGATGCGGCGAGGGGTCCGACCGGACGGCACCACCCTCAAGCCGCCCATGTCCGAGATGATCCCGTTCGCCGCCAACTTCACCGAGGTGGAGATGCAGGCGATGTACACCTACATCGCCCAGGTTCCCGCCCTGCCCACCGGGGAGTGACGCGGGCGACGGCCTCCGGTCCCTCGGGCTTCGGGATCGGGTGCGCCTCACGCCCCGTCCGGTCGTGTTCCTTCCGTCCGCGGCGTCCCTGACACACGGCGGCACACAAGCACCCGTCCCACCCCGTCCTGGCTGGCATGGGTCCTGCACGCTCCGCGTCCGCCCCACCCTGGACGCCCGATGACCGCCTGGCTCACCGCCCACGAACCCGCCGTCCGCCTGACCTTGTTCTTCGGCGTGTTCCTCGCGATGGCGCTGTGGGAGGCGCGCGCGCCCTTCCGATCCCTGCGCGTCGACAAGGCCCGCCGGTGGGGGGCCAACCTCGGGCTGGTCCTCCTGAACACCGCGCTCGTCCGCCTGCTCGTCCCCACCGCAGCGGCCGGCGCTTCGGTGTTCGCGGCGACCCACGCGATCGGCCTGCTGCACGCCATCGCCTTGCCGTCGTGGGCCGCGGTGCTCCTCACCCTGGTCGCGATGGACGCGGTGATCTGGGCTCAGCACCTGGTGTTCCACCGCGTGAAGCCCCTGTGGCGCCTGCACGCTGTCCACCATGCCGACCTCGACTTCGATGTCACCACCGCGCTGCGCTTTCACCCGCTCGAGATCGGACTGTCCCTCGGGATCAAGGTGCTCACCATCCTCGCCCTGGGCGCCCCGCTCGCGGGGGTGATCGCGTTTGAGGTGTTGCTCAACGCCAGCGCGATGTTCAACCACGGCAACGTCCGGCTGCCCACCCGCTGGGAGCCGGTCGTCCGCACGGTGCTCGTCACCCCGGACATGCACCGGGTCCACCACTCGGCCGTGCCCCGGGAGACGCACAGCAACTTCGGGTTCGCGCTGTCGGTGTGGGATCGCCTGTTCGGAACCTACCGAGCGGACGTGGCCGCCGGACAAGCGTCGTTCACGATCGGCCTGCCCGAGGACCAGGCACCCCGGGTGCAGGGACTGGGCTGGATGCTGGCCCGGCCGTTCCAGCCCAGGCGACCGACGTCATCCCCATAGCAGCCACACCCCGATCGCCCCGACCAGCAGGCCCCACAGGCCGATGAACGCCCGGGCGCCAGTCTCGCCCATCAGGCTGATGAATCCCTGGATCTTGTCGATCTCCCACAGCGCCTTGGGCCGCAGGCCCACGATCGCGAGGGTGACGAGGACGTAGAGCAAGCACGCCACGCCGATCCAATCGGTCATGGTCAAGGACGTCTCCTGCATGGGGCCTCCTGAGGCACACGCTCAGTGGTGAACGACGCGAAGGAAGCGCCGGGAAAAGAACAGGATCCACGCCGCGGACACGACCACGCCGGGCCCCGCCAACCAGGGCCAGCTGGGATCGCCCTCCGCGGCCATCCACCACACCTTGCAGGCCCAGTAGATGGGGGTGACGCCCGCCGCCCACTGGACCGGCTCGGGGAGAAAGTACGCAGCGACCGGGACCATCCCCAAGAAGCTGAGGATCTTCATCACCGCGAACGCCTCGACCTTGTTGGACGCCGTGGACGCCAGCAGCCACGCCATCACGACC
>JAUHWK010000417.1 GCA_030424555.1 bacterium
TCACGAACGACGCCGAGATCGCCGAGCGGCTGCACTTCATCCAGAACAGCGCCGGCGGCGGGACGTGTTGATGATCCAGGGCATCGTCGACCGCTACATCATGCCCCCCATGGCCAACGCGATGACGATCGCGATGGGCCTCGATGTCGCGGGACCGACCTACGACGCCGAGGATCTGCCGGACCTGCCCAGCGTCGACAGCGTGCTCGGGTACTCGGGGGCGTCCGCCCTCGATCTGCCCGCGTGGGGCAACGAGGAGGACGACGGCAAGGACCTCACGGCGGTGGTGGTCCAGCATCGGGAGGACGGCGTCGAAGGGGGCCACGAGGTCGCCTACCAAAAGCCGATCGCGCGCTGGCAGGTGCGCTGCTTCCTCCAGACGCTGGTCGAGGAGGGCGTGGGGGTCGTCGGCCGGTCGGGTCAGGCGGACGACCCGTGCGATCTGCCGGTGGAGGCCGAGGCGCCCTGATCGCGGGGATCGTCGCGCCGGTCGGGGAATGCTACGGCTCCGCGCGACCCGCGGGGAGGATCGATGGCCTGGATGATCTACGGCGCCAATGGCTACACCGGCCGGCTGATCGCCGAGGAGGCGGCGGCCCGCGGTCTGGAGCCGGTGCTCGCGGGACGTCGGGTCTCCGCGGTGGCGCCGCTCGCCACTGCCTTGGGGCTGGACCACCGGGTGTTCGGCCTGGACGATCCGGACGAGGTCGCCCGGGGCGTGCAGGGCATGTCCGTGGTGCTGCACTGCGCCGGACCCTTCGCCGCCACGAGCCGTCCCATGCTGCGGGCGTGCGCGGAGGCCGGGGCACACTACCTCGACATCACCGGGGAGATCGGGGTGTTCGAGGCGGTGTTCCAGCAGGATCCTGCGCTGCGTCGGGCAGGCATCGCGGCGATCCCCGGGGTGGGGTTCGACATCGTCCCCACGGACGCGATGGCGGCGCGGCTGGGGGCGGCCCTCCCCACGGCAGATCGGCTGGAGCTGGCCTTCGTCGGGCTCGGGGGCGGAGTCAGCAAGGGCACGGCCAAGACCACCGTCGAGGGGCTCCCCAAGGGCGGGGCCGCGCGCATCGACGGCCGGATCAAGGCGGTGCCGACGGCGTGGAAGACCCGTGAGGTGCGGCTGGGCGACACCCGACGTCTCGTGGTGAGCATCCCCTGGGGCGATGTCTCGACCGCCTGGTACAGCACCGGGATCCCCAACATCACGGTGTACTCGGCGTTCCCACCGGCCGCGATCCGGACGCTGCAGGCCACCCGAGGGCTGACCGGCCTGCTGGGGTGGGCGCCGATCCAGGCCGGGCTCAAGGCGCTCGTGGATGCCCGCGTGGACGGCCCGGATGCGAGCCGACGGGCGTCGGGGGTCAGCCATGTGTGGGGCCGGGCGGAGGACGCCGAAGGGCACTGGGTCGAGGGCCAGCTCACCGCGCCCGAGGGGTACCGCTTCACGGTGCTGTCGGCGCTGGCCGCGGTGGAGCGGGTGCTGTCCGAGCCGCCGGAGCCGGGGGCGCACACCCCGTCCCAGGCGTTCGGGGGCGACTTCGCGCTCGGGATCGAGGGCGTGTCGGTCGAGCCGCTCACCCGCGGCTGATGGGGTAGGGGACCAGCGCCGGTCGATCGGAGGGCGCGATGGTGGAAGGGGGCATGGGCCTCTTGGGGCTGCTGTGCTGTGGCCTGCCGGCCGTGGCGATCGGGATCGCGGTGCAGGGGGCGCTGTTCCGGCTCGCGGCCACGATGGTCGGCGGGGTCGAGATCTCCTGGCCGATGGCGATCGTCACCACGCTGTGCGCAGGGTTCATCCAGTCGCTGTTCACCGGTGTGTTCTTCGGGGCCGACGCGGGCGCCTGCGGGGCGCTGTGCGGGTACCTGGTCTGGGCCGGCGTGTGCGGGGGCCTCACCGAGCTCACCTGGGGCCAGTCCCTGCTGGTGGGCCTCGTGATGGTCGTCCTCACCTGGCTGTTCGGCGCCGTGATCGCGGTGGTGGCGCTGGGCCTCGGACTCAGTGCGGCCGGGGTGGCGGCGCTGGCGACCTTGTGAGGGCGTGACCCGTCAGGCGGTGGGCTCGTCGCGGGACGGCCGGTCGGCGGGCGGCGCGAGGTAGGGCACGCGGTCCTTGAGCGCCAGGAAGCGCGACTCCAGCAGGCGCCAGCTCAGGGCCCCGGCCCCGATCGAGACGATCGCGATGCCCGTGGTGTAGGCGAGCTGGGCGGGCACGTACCACCACAGGCCCTGGGCGGAATGGGGCACGGCCAGTCCGAACGATCGGGAGAGCACCAGCAGCATCGGGTGCAGGACGTAGATCGCGTAGGACCAGGTGCCGATCGCGGTCATCCACGGGTGGCTGAGCCAGCGGGTGAGGCGGCTGCCCTCGGGCTCGGTCAGGACGCGCGCGAGGACGGCCGCGAAGCCCGCGCCGGTGATCGCGTACAGCGTGGCCTGCATCCACCAGGTGCCTTCGTCGGGACGCATGCTGTCGACCCAGGCCACCCAGGCGATGCCCGCGACCAACGCCGTGCTGCCCACCCAGGCGGCGGTGCGGCGGTGCCGGGCGAGGCCTCCGGGGAGGGTCCACAGCACGGCGAGCAGGGCGCCCCAGGCCAGGCCGTCCATCCGCAGCGGGGTGAGGATGTACGAGGCCATCCAGGGGACGCCGAGCAAGCCGCCCACACCCCGTGCGAGGGGCGTGAGGACGAGGATCCCGACGATGACCCGCCCGAGCCAGGGGCCGCGCGCGGCCAAGACGACGAACGGCCAGAACAGGTAGAACTGCTCCTCGACCGAGACCGACCACAGGTGCACGGACTGGCGCTTGCCGATCCCGTCGAACGTGATCCACAGGTTGGACAGGAAGGTCAGGTAGTAGAACTGCGCGCGGGGACCGGGGCTGAACCGGTGGATCCCGAACGCGGGCAGCACGAAGAAGCACACGCTCAGGTAGCTGTAGTACAGCGGCATGATCCGGACGATCCGCCGCCACCAGAAGGCCTTGAGCAGGTTGGGCGCGTCGCGGTGACGCAGCAGGATCCGCGTGATCAGGAAGCCCGACAGCACGAAGAACAGGTCCACCCCCATCCACCCGAGCTCCATCACGGTGTGGGCAATCGTCTCGGCGGTGCCCACGGGCGGCCGCTTGCCCCAGGCGTGGTGGTACACCACCAGCATCACCGCGATCGCCCGCAGGCCATCCAGCGCGGGGACGTGGCCCAGCCGGGGGGCGGGGCGGTCGGTGGACGGGTCGCTCACGGGGTGGCCGCGTTGGGGGGATTGCCCGCCGTCTGGGTTGGGGCGGCGGGGCGCGTGAGGGCTGCGACGGTGTCGCGCAGCGCGGCAGGAAGCATCGCGGACCACACGGTCCAGTCGTGCCCACCGGATCGCGGGCGCCAGGTGTGGGCGACGCCGGCCTGCGACAGCACCGTGTGCAGGGCCAGGGCGTCGTCGTGGTGGCGGTCGTCCTCCCCGATGCCGATCCACAGCGCGGCGCTGCCGAGGGCCTGCGGATCCTGGGCGAGACGGGACAGGGCGGATCGGCTCGCCCATGCGCCCGGGGCGGTCTCGATCGGGCCCAGGCGGGGGACGAGGTGGTCCTGGTCGGCCGCGTGGCCCAGGTCGCGCGCGCCAGTTATGGTCGGCTGATCGGAATACTATCGGCTCGGAGTGGAGACATTGCCGCCGCCGAAGATGCGCTGTCCGATGCGCTTCAGGCAGCGCTGGCTACGTGGCCGGACAGGGGTGTGCCTGACAACCCCGAAGGCTGGCTGATGCGCGTGGCCCGAAACCGGATGACCGACGCCCACCGCCGCGCGATCGTCGAAGACGGGCACCTCGGCACGCTCGCGTTCTCCGAGTCCGGGTCGCGCAGCCACTTCTGGGCGCCCGTCTCGACGGCGAAGCGCCA
>JAUHWK010000023.1 GCA_030424555.1 bacterium
ATGGTGCTCCGACACCCCGCCGACCGTCGTACGTTGTTCTACATGGTGTTCGCTACCACGTTGTTGATTGTGAACTGGAACTTGAGCACGTTCTCGTGGCCCTTGTTCCTGATCGCCTGCTTCATGGGCGTGACCGTGTCGGTGATGGCCCACAACCACAACCATCTCCCGATGTGGAAGAACAAGACACTCAACCAGATCACCGACTACTGGATCACCCTGTTCTACGGGTTCCCGGTGTTTGCCTGGATCCCGACCCACAACGCCAACCACCACAAGTTCACCAACAAGCCGGGCGACAAGACCGCGACCTGGAAGCTCGGTGAGCGCAACACGCTCGGTCACCTGCTGGTGTACCCGGCGTTCTCCGCCTACTGGCAGCAGGAGAGCGTGGGGGACTACCTCAAGGCGCAGCGCACGCGAAACCCGCGTCGCTACTGGCACTGCATCGGCCAGTACGCAGCCTTGGTGGTCTGGTATGGCGGGGCGCTGCTGCTGGACTGGCAGAAGGCCTTCCTGTACATCATCATTCCCGGCCAGGTGGGCCTGTTCACCGTGCTCGTGTTCAACTTCGTGCAGCACGTCCACGCCGACGAGCACTCGGAGTGGAACCACAGCCGCAACGTCGTGGGGCCCGTGCTGAACACCCTGCTGTTCAACAACGGCTACCACACGATCCACCACCTCAAGCCGCACCTGCACTGGTCGGAGACCCCGGCGGCCCACAAGGAGATCGAGCACCACATCGATCCCTCCCTCAATGAGCAGTCCTTCTTTGGGATGCTGTTCAAGTGGTACGTGCTCGGCGCGTTTCTGCCTCAGTACCGGTCGAAGGACCTGCGGGGCGCGCGGATGGCGCAGGAGTCGGCGCTCGCCGCCAAGTAGAGGATGCCCCGGCTGGACGGACGGGTGACGGACCCGCCGTGGGAGGCGCCATGGCGGGCCTGGCCTGGATCGCGAACGGACGAGTGAAGCTGCGGGAAGGCGACGGGCCGGTCGAGGACTGGCCCAGCGCGTTCGCGGCCCAGCTGGAGCGCAACCTCGACGCCATCCAGCGCAAGAAGGCGTGGCGCCACGACCACCGGGCCCAGGGGCTTCCGTGGGCGACGGTGCCTGGGGACCTGGCCGACACCCGGCCCCCGGCGCGCGTGGTGGATCTGGCGGTTCACGATGGGGGCGGACGGTTCGTGTACGCGCTGCACGCGGGCGAGGTGTCGGCGGTGTTGCTGCGCGATCCCGGGGCCGAGGACCACGAGCGGGCGGAGCTGCGGCTGCACCACGCCCACGCCACGGCGATCGCCCATGTCGCGTCCCGTCCCGGCGATGGCGAGGTGGCGCTGTCGATCCGTCACGGGGCGGTCGCGAGCCTCGCCCTGATGGCGCGCGAGGGGGGGCGCATCCGGGAGATCACCGAGGGCGACGCGCAAGACCTGGCGCCTGCGTGGGTGCCGGGGGCCCGCGCCCTCGTGTACCAGACCGCGGGGGTGGCGCGCACGGCGCAGGGGTTGCCGGTGGGTCGAGGGCCGTTCGGGCTGTCGCGCCTGGACCTGGAGGCCGGGACGGTCGAGGTGCTGGTGGCGGATCCGGCGCACGACCTGTTCTCCCCGCGGGTGGCCGAGGACGGGACCGTGTGGTGCCTGCGTCGCCCGTGGGAAGACCCCACCCGCCCGGTCCCACTGCGCACCCTGCTGTGGAACGTCCTGTGGGCCCCTGTGCGGATCCTTCGCGCGTTGTTCGGGTGGGTCGACCTGTTCTCTCAGCGCTACGGCGGCGGGGAGCTGATGCCGGACGGCGGCACGGCGCGGCGTCGGGTCGACCAGGACCAGGTGATCGTCGACGGCCACCTCGTGGACGTCGCGCGGGCCCGCAAGGAGGCGCTGGAGGCTGGCGACGAGGTGCCCGGCCGGGTGCCGAAGGACTGGGTCCTGTGCCGCGTGGACACCGGATCGGGGGCGCTCGAGGTGGTGGAGCACGGGGTGGCGACCTTCGCCCTGCACGGGGACGACGTCTTGGTGAGCAACGGGGCCGCGATCTGGCGGCGTGCCCCCGACGGGACCCGGGAGCAGCTGGTGACCGACGAGGCGATCGAGCGCGTCATCGCCTGGGGATGAGGTCGGCCTGTCGGTGCTGGGGGTGCTACCCGTCCGGTCCCGAGGAGGACCGTGCGACGCCCAGACGACCGCTCGTGGGATGGCAGGGGCCGGGTCTGCGGGGACGTGGGCTGGCGGGCGCCGTGATCGCGGCGTGGGCGTGGGCGTGGGCGTGCCTGGGGACGGCGTGGGCGGAGCCCTTCGAGGACGGTCCCGCGGACGACGCCGTGGTGGTCGTCGCGGCGGACGCCTCCGATCCGGTCGGAGGCCGCCACCTGGATCGGGCGGCGGTGGAGGCGACCCCGGGGCGGACGGCGGACGAGCTGCTGCGGGCGATGCCGGGCATCCACCTGTCGGCCCACGGGGGGCGCGGCAAGGCCTACCAGTACTTCCTGCGGGGGTTCGACGCGGTCCATGGGGGCGACCTGGCGGTGTCGCTGGAGGGTGTGCCGCTCAACGAGGTCTCGAACGTCCACGCCCATGGCTACCTCGACCTCCAGCTGATCCCCACCGTGCTCGTGCGGTCGATGGACCTGCTGCCCGGACCCGCGCGTGGGGGGGCGGGCGACTTCGCGGTGGCGGGACGGGCCGACCTGGGGCTCGGCCTGGACCAAGGCGGCGGCGTGCTCTACGGCGCGGTGGGCAGCGATCGGAGCGTGCTGGCCACCGTGGCGTGGCGTCCGGAGCACGCGGCGCCCGGCACGTTCGTCGTGGTCGAGGGGGACGTCGGCGGCGGGGTGGGCACCGCGCGGGGATGGCGTCAGGCCAGGATCGGCGCGGGGATCGAGGGCGACGTCGGGGACGCCCGGGTGCGGGCCTGGGTGCTGGGTCAGCACGGGGCCTTCGACTCGCCAGGCGTGCTGCGGGAGGACGATGTCGCGTCGGGAGACGTGGGCTTCTATGACGCGTACCCCGGGTCGGGCGGCGGCCGATCCACGCGGGTGCTCGGAGCGGTGCAGGCGTTCGGCGGGTCGGAGCGGCTGGCGTGGCGGGCGACGGCGTGGGGCGGGTGGCGTGCGCTGTCGCTCCAGCAGAACTTCACCGGCTGGTACGAGGACGCGGTGAACGGGGACGGGACGGTGCAGGACCACCGTGCCTGGACCGCGGGGGCGCAGGGCCAGCTCGGGTGGTCACCCCATCCGGTGGTCGGGCTGCGCGCGGGCCTGTCGGCGCGCCTGGACGGGGTTCATCACCAGGAAGACGGGGTGACGCCGGACGGGACCGTCTGGACCGAAGGGGAGCCCTTGGCCGCCAGGCAGGCGGACGTGGGGGCGTGGGTGGTTCTGCCGCTCGACCCCACCCCGTGGCTGCACCTGGAGCCCGCGGTCCGGGCCGACGTGCTCCTGGTCGATCCGGACGACGACGCGGTGGCGTGGGCGCCGGTGGTCGCGCCGCGGCTCGGCGTCACGCTGTTCGAGGGCGCGGTCGCCAGCGGCCACCTCGCCTACGGACGGGGGTTTCGGTCGCCGGACGCGCGCGGGGCGTCGGGGGGCGGACGCCTGCCCGTCGCGATCTCCGATGGGATCGAAGCGGGGGTGCGCGCCAGCCCGTGGCGCTGGCTCGCGCTGCGGGTGCTGGGGTTCGCGACCTTCGTCTCCGACGAGATCGTGTTCGACCACGTCGCGGCCCGGTTTCTCGCCACGGGGGCGACGCGCCGGGTGGGGGTGGACGGCGGCGTGTCGTTCCGGCCGGTGGACGCCATGCGGATCGACGCCGACCTGACCTGGTCCGACGGTCGGTACACGGGGTCGGGGGATCCGATCCCGTACGCGCCGCGGGTGCTCGGCTCGGTCGGCCTGTACGTGGAGCGGCTCGCGCTCCCCAGCATGAATGTGACATTCGGTTTCCGTACGCGGTTGCTTGGCCCCCGACCGCTGCCGGAGGGCTACGTCGCACAGCCCAACGCCGTGGTGGACCTCACCGCGGGGGTCGAGATCAGGTCCTGGATGCTGACGCTGGACGTGGACAACCTGCTGGCGACCCGGTGGCGCGACGGCGAGTTTGTGTACGCCTCCGCCTGGGATCCCACCGCACCCCGGTCGGACCTGTCCGCCCGGCACCTCACGGCGGGCGCCCCGTTCGCCCTGCGGCTGGGGGTCGGATGGCGCTTCTGATGCGCGCCGTACAAGGGGCAGCCCTGTCGCTGGCCGTGGCGTGCGCGCCCGGCCGCACGGTCGTGCAGGTTCCGGTGGCGTTCGCCCCGTCCTCCCCCGACGTGGTGCCCGGGGACGGGGTGTCGATCGCGCTGGACGACGCGTCGGTGACCGTGGCCCACCTGCGCCTGGAGTCCCCGCCGGACCCCACCGCGCGCTGGCGTCTTCCCTCGCTGATCTCCACCGCGGTCGCCCATCCGGGGCACGACTTCGCGGGCGGCGTCTCCGGCGAGCTGCTGGGGACCTGGACCCTCGATCTGCTGGGAGACCCGGTACCGCTGGGATCCGCCACCCTGCAGGACGGCGCGTACGCCACGGCACGCCTTCAGGTGGAGGCGTCCCCCGTCCTGACGATGTCGGGGACGGCCACGGTGGACGGCGACCCGATCCCGTTTGGGCTCGAGGCGGCGATCGCGCAGGAGATCACGGGCATCCCGTTCGACCTCACGCTGGATCCCGAGACGCCTCCAGAGGCGCTGACCCTGTCGGTCGATCTCGACCACGCCCTGTCCTTTGTGGACTGGCGGACCGATCCGGGTGCGGACGGCCTGCTGACGATCGACGACGGCGCGGTCGGCCACACCCTGACCTTTGGGGTGGTGAGCACCCCGACCTGGACCCTGGAACCCGTGGAGTGAGCATGTCCTTCAACCGCACGATCGCTGCCCTGGCCCCGATGGCCGTCCTCACCGGGTGTGGCAGCGCCACCTGGCAGGTGACGACCTGGGGGGAGGCGTACATCGAGGACGGGATCCCGGCGTCTGCGTTCGACGACGGGTGCTCGGCCACGTTCGACACGTTCACCGTGCAGATCACCGAGGCCGCCCTGCTCGACGGGGACGGAGCGGTGGTGGGCGAGGCCCCCGGCGGCTCGTTTGCGCTCACCGAGCCTGGGCCCCAGGACGTGGGCAGCGCCTCGGTGCCCGCCCGGTTCTACGACACCGCGCGCTTCCGGATCGCCCCGGAGGGCGGGGCGTCCATCCATGCGGTCGGGTCGGTGACCTGCGGGGCGGACACGGTCGCGTTCGACTGGTCGTTCACCACCGACACGACCTACGTGTGCGCCCCGGAGGGCCTCACGCTCGCGTCGGGTGGCACATCCACCACCGAGCTCACGGTCCACGGCGACCACTTCTTCTACGACGGCCTGGAGAACGCAGACGCCGCGGTGCGTGGGCAGGCGATCGTCGATGCCGATGCCGACGTGGACGGCACCGTGACCCTCGCGGAGCTCGCCGCGGTGGACGTCGCGCCGCTCGGGTACGCGGTGGGTCAGTACAGCGACGTCACGGACCTCGCGGCGTTCGTCACCCACCTCACGCGCACCCTGGGCCATGTGGACGGCGAGGGGCACTGCCAGGTCGACCTGTGAGCAGCGGCCCCCTGGGGGTCACGCCTCCTGGCAGAAGCTCGCGATCTCCTTGTCGCCGTTGCGGAACGCGCCGCTGACGATGGCGATGTAGGCTTGCTCGCTGCTGTGGAAGCCGCCGAGGTTCATGTCGCGCCACACGGCGAACAGGTGGATCGTGCGGCCGTCGTCGGTCGGGTAGAACAGGTCGAGCTGGTAGTCCTGGCGGAAGTACTGGCCGCCCTTGGTGAACACGCCGGGCTCGGGGAGGTGGGCGCGCGCGATCGCGTAGCGCTGGGTCTCGCCCGAGGCGTCGTCGCCCTCCAGCCACCGGATCTGGCCGAGGATGTTGGCCTCGTACGTGGCGGTGGGGATGGTGAACTTGACCGTGTAGTCGGTGGACCACGACAAGGGCGTGCCCAGGCCGAACGCGTCTCGGTCGGACGTGTACTCGCGCTTGTAGGTCTCGTAGTCGGGGTGGATCACGTCCTGATCGAGCCGGACGAACACGTCGACCGTGTCCTCGATGCTGCACGGGATGATCGTGGCGACCATCATCCCTTGCTGGTCGCCGAGGCGGACCAGGGTGCCGTCCTCGACCCGGGCCTCGAGGTCCTCTTCGGACAGGGCGTCGGCCTCGGCCTCGGGAAGCGCCGAGATCGCCTGCTTGCCCACCACGGCGACGGACTCGGCGTCGAGCGGGCCCATCAGCTGCTCAAGGTACTCGTCGATGTCGTCCAGGGACAGGTCGGCGCGCAGCTGGACGAGGGCCTCGGCGATCTGGGCTTCGTCCTCGAGGTCCTGGTTTCGGTACAGCCAGGAGGCGTTGGCGTCGACGCCCTCGGGGACGGGGTCGAGCGTGCGACAGCCGCCCGCGGCGAGCAGGACCATGAGGCCGCTGAGGCCGCTGCGGCCGCTGAAGCGAGTTGGGGCGACGCGCGGGGTGCGACGGGCGTGGAAGGGGGCGTGGGTCACGGGGCGATCCTCCGGACGGATCCCCGTAGCCCCCCGGGGCGGCGATGGCCGGTGACCCCTGCAACGATCGCTGGCTGGCCGCCGAACCTACGGTCCGGTAGGCTACGGCGATGAAGCTTCCCGGTGTCCTGCAGCGTTGGTTCGACCGCACGTGGCGCCGCGGCATGGTGGCGAGCGCGGAGGCGTTGTTTCCGGAGTGGCCGGGTGGGATCGACTTCCGCCAGGCCGACGTCATCGCGCGCACCGAGGCGTACGTCCTGGGGCTTCCGCCCACCCAGTCGCCGCTGGTGCAGCTGATGTTCCTTGCGCTCGAGATCCTCACGCCGGTGCTGTCGCCGATCGGGCCGCGGTTCAGCCGGCGTCCGGTGCAGGTGCGGCTGCGGATGATCGAGCACTGGCGGGAGGGCTGGTTCCTCCCCACCCGGCTGTTGGGGGATGCGGTGCGTGCCACCATGGTGATGGTCTACTTCTCCCACCCCACGGTGATGGCGGTGTTCGGGGAGCCGGTCGACGGCGATCCGGTCAAGGCGGACGCATGACCCCGACCTTTGACGAGGTAAAGGGCGGCTACGCCCTGGACGCGGACGTGGTCGTGGTGGGCTCGGGCGCGGGGGGCGCGGTCGCGGCGGCCAACTTCGCCAAGGCTGGGCTGCGCACGGTGCTGATCGAGGCCGGTCCGCCGGTCACGCCCGACGAGATGACCCGCGACGGCAAGACCTTCCTGTCCAAGTACTACTGGGAAGGGGGGCTCCGGATGCTGGTCGGCTCGGGCGCCTACCCGACGATGTCGGGACGCTGCCTGGGCGGGAGCACGGTGGTCAACTCCGCGATCACGTTCCGGCTGCCCGACTGGGTGCGCAAGGAGTGGATCGAGGACAGCGGCCTGTCGCACCTCGAGGGGCCCGCGCTGGACGCTGCGTACGATCGGATGTTCGAGGCGGTGTCGGCCGCCCCCACGCCGCTCGACGTCATGGGCCGGAAGAACGAGGTCTGTCGCGACGTGCTCGACGCCGCGGGGGTGCCCAACAAGCCGCTCCCCCGCGCGGTCAAGGGCTGCATCGGTGCGGGGGACTGCCTCACCGGGTGCCGCCAGGGCGCCAAGCAGTCCGTGGATCGGTCCATCCTGCCGCAGGCGGCGGCCGACGGCGCGCAGATCATGCCGTGGTCGCACGCGGAGCGGATCCTGTTCGAGGACGGGCGGGCCGTCGGCGTCGAGGGCCGGGTGGTGCGCACGGAGGGCCGGGTGCAGACCGGCCGGTTCACGGTGCGTGCACCCAAGGTGGTGGTCGCGGCCGGCGCGCTGCACACGCCGGTGTTGCTCCAGCGCAGCGGCGTGACCCTGCGAGGACGGGTGGGCGGCACCTTCGCGGCCCACGTCGCTGGGCTCGCGCTCGGCGTGATGCCCGAGCCGGTCCAGCCATGGCGGGGCGCCACCCAGGGCTGGGGCGGGTTCTCTCCCCACGTGCGCGGACTCAAGTTCGAGGCCCTGTGGGGGCCTACCGCCCTGATGGCCGCGGAGTGGGGCGGCGTCGGTCCATCGTTGTACCGGATGATGCCGGACATCGAGCATGCGGCGATGGTCGTGCTGGTCTACCGGGCACGCACCAAGGGGTCCGTGCGCGCCAAGCGCAACGGCATGCCGGACCCGCGCCTGTGGATCCCCGCGCCGGAGGTGGCGGTCGTCACGCGTGAGGCCCACCGGCTCACCGAGGCCTTCCTCAAGGTGGGGGCGCGGTACGTGTTCACCGGGGTCAAGGGCCTGCCCGACCGGATCGAGCGCATCGACCAGGCGCAGGGCCTGCTGTCGCCGCACCTTCGGGGGCGCCACCTCACGATGACGGCCAACCACGTGTTCTGCTCCTGTCCCATGGGCCCGGATCCCGACCGGAGCGTGGTGGGCCTCGACGGCCGCGTCCACGGGGTCCCCGGGGTGTGGATCGCCGACGCCAGCGTGTTCCCGAGCCCGAGTGCAGTGAACCCTCAGATGACCGTGATGGCCATGGCCGACATGATCAGCCGGCAGGCGGCGGATCTGCCGTTGGTGTGACGGGGCCGTCCCCGAGCACCCACCCCAACGCCTCGCGGAACGCGGCCTTCCCGCCGGTTGGGATCACCTCGCCGTGGGCCATCACCAGCCGATCGAAGTCGAGGGCCGCGAGGGCGGTCAGCTCGCGCCGTGCGGTCGCCCGGTGGAACCCGATCCGCTCCAGCAGGGTGGTGCGGCACCCGGGGTAGCCGCACAGGCAGGTGAACGCGGCGCGGGTGGCGCGCGGGAATGCAGGCGTGATGTGGAACAGCAGGTCGGTGACGACCAGGGTTCGGCTCGGCCGGTGGTGGAGCACGACCTCGTTGGTGAACGGAAAGCAGGCGAGCGGGTAGACGCCGATCGCGTCGCCGAAGGGGGCGTGGGCGCCGTCGAGGACCCCGTGAAACGACAGGTCGGGGCGCTTGGCGGGGAGTCCGGGGGCGGCCCAGCCCTCGAGGCCAGCGTCCAGCCATCGGCCCACGTACAGGTGGTGCAGGCGGTTGGGGGCGACCACCCAGCGAGGGGTTCCGTGCGCGGTCACGACCTGGGGATCCACGTCGATGGGGGAGTGGACCAGCAGTCCTTCGTCCGTCTCCAGCACGGTCATCCGGGCCCCAACCTCCACGCCGAGAAAGCGCTGGGGGGCTTCTGCCACGTGGACGCCGGGTGCAAGGGTCCGCATCGTCGGGCTCCGGTCCTCGGGTACCGGTGGGTAACCGCCGTGAGACCGGGCCGGACGTGGGCCCGCGGGGCCCTTAGTAGTCGGTGCGACGGGAGGTCACGTGCTCGGGTTGTGGTGGTTGGCGATGGCCTGGGCGCAGGATCCGGTGGAGGTCCCGCAAGGCTTGGAGGCGGCGTTCGAGGCGGCGGCGGAGGCCCAAGAGGGTGCCGTGCCGGCACCGGAACCGTCCACCTGTCCCGAGGCGCCCCCGTGGCCGGTGGAGGGCTGGCCCACAGCCGATCCGCCCGTGGCCGCCGACGCGGTGGCCGCCCTCGATGCGCTGATGTTCCCCGAGGATCTGGACTGGTCGGACCCCAAGCGGGAGGGGGTCCGCACGCACGGTGTGCTGGTGGTCCACCGCGGGGAGGTCGTCCACGAGCGCTACGCCGAGGGGTGGGGGCCTGACGATCGGCACCTGCTGTGGTCCGTCACCAAGAGCTTCGCGAACGCCCTGGTGGGGATCGCGGTGGGCGAGGGGCGTCTGTCGGTCGACGACTCGATCTGCGAGCACCTGGGGGGGCTGCCGGAGGCCAGCTGCGCCGTGACCGTCGACCACCTCCTGCAGTTCGGAAGCGGGTTCGACTGGGTCGAGGTGTACGAGAGCGGCGGGCCCGTGAACTCCTCGGTCCTTGCGATGCTGTACGGCGAGGGCCGAGGCGACATGGCGCGCTTCGTGGCGTCCCATCCACTGCGGTCCAAGCCCGAGGGATCCTACGGGTACTCGTCGGGCGACACCAACGTCCTCACCGGCGTGCTCGGGGCCGTGCTCGCCCCGGTCCATGGCGAGCGCTTCCCGTTCTCGCTGTTGCTGGACCCGCTGGGGATGGACTCGGCCGTCTGGGAGCGCGACCAGGTGGGCACCTACATCGGGTCCTCCAACCTGTACGCCACCCCGCGGGACATGGCGCGGTTCGGGGCCATACTGCTGGCCAACGGGTGCATCGGCGACACGCGGATCCTGCCGGACCGATGGATCGCCCGATCGACACGGGTCAACGAGGCCATCCAGGTGGACGACCGCGATCGGTGGGGCGTGCAGGGGCGTCAGTTCTGGATCAACCAGCCACCCACGTGGCGCGACGCGGAGGCCACACGCCCCTGGCCGTCGGCGCCCGCCGATGCGTACGCTGCGCTGGGACACTGGGGGCAGGCGATCTACGTCGTGCCGTCCAAGGACCTGGTGGTGGTGCGCACCGGCGACGACCGGGTCCGGGCCTGGACCCACGACGAGCTGCTGGGCGCCGCCCTTGCGCTGGTGGAGGACCGATGAGCCGCTGGTGGATGCTGGGGATCGTGGGCGCGCTCGCGGGGTGCGGGAACAAGGATCTGCACCGGTACGACAACTCGTTGTTCGAGCTCGGCGCCGGGTTCAACGCCCGGATGGTGTGCTCGTGCCTGTTCGTGATGGAGCGCACGGAGGACGAGTGCCGGGAGTGGACGCGGGTGAGCCCCGACTTCGCCCGGTTCAAGGTGGACCACGAGGCCCGCACCGTCACGTCCAAGGTCCTGGGCGGCGCCAAGACCACGGCCGTGTGGGTCGACGAACAGACGGGATGTCGGTTCGGGGAGTGAGGGCGGGGAAGGGCTCGGCGTGCATCCGCCTGCGGTAGGCTGTGGGGGACGCGTCCTCCGGGCGTGGTCTCCCTGGGCTGGAGGTGGCCGATGCGTGCTCCACGATGGACGGTCCGCGGTGCGGTCGGCGCGGCGCTGTGGATCGGGTGGTCGTGGTGCGGGGACGGTGAGGCGCGGGCTTACGTCCGCTTAGACCTCGGCGGATCGGATGGTGGCGCGTCGGGGCGTCGGGCATGGAGAGGGTGGCACCCCGGCGGACGGATCCTCGTCTCGCCGGACGCCGAGTCGCCCACACCCAGGGAGCCACCATGCCCACGATGTACGCCAAGCCTCGTCTGTTCGCCTCGCTCAGCGGCCGCGGGCTCGCGGCGGTGGTCGCCTGCTCGCTGGTGGGGGCGGCGCTGACCGGCTGTGTGGCCACCGCCTCCGGCGCCCCGAGGATGTCGCCCGAGCCCGAGGCCGCTCAGGGTCGTTGGCTGGACGCCGAGCCCGCCCCGTGTACGTCCACCACCGCCCGCCCGCTGGGGTCGGCGTTGCCGGCGAAGGACGGATCCCATGCGATGGCGGCCGGGGAGCTGCACGCGACCGAGGGGCCGCTGGGCACGCACGCGGCGGCCGACGCCAGCGGGAAGCAGTCCTCGAACAGCGCCCGGTACAGGTACGCCTCGGGCGTGGACGGGGTGCCGATGGGGAACCGCTCGGCGGCCTCGGCGAGTTGCCGGTCGCTCACGGACGACCGGGCGTGGTCCTTCAACGCGTCGATCCAGTGGTAGCCGACGCCGTCGGAGAACTGCTCCTTCTGCCGCCACAGCACGGGGTCGGGGATCCAGCCCTGGAAGGCCTCGCGCAGGACGTGCTTCTCGATGCGGCCGGGTCCGCACATCTTCTGGGCCGCAGGGACGCGCATCGCCACGTCGAGGAAGTCCCGGTCGAGGAAGGGCACACGCGCCTCCACCCCGAACGCGCTCATCGCCTTGTTGGCGCGGTTGCAGTCGTACAGGTGCAGGTCGCCGAGCTTGCGGACGGTCTCCTCGTGGAAGGCCCGCGGATCGGGGGCCTTGTGGAAGTACAGGTAGCCGCCGAAGATCTCGTCGGAGCCTTCGCCTGACAGCACCATCTTCACCCCCATCGCCTTGATGCGACGGGCCATCAGCATCATCGGGGTGGACGCCCGGATCGTGGTGACGTCGTACGTCTCCGTGTGCCAGATCACGTCCCGCAGCGCGTCGAGGCCCTCCTGGATGGTGAACGTGAACCCGTGGTGGGCGGTGCCGAGCGCGTCGGCGACCGTCTGGGCCGCGGCCAGATCGGGGGAGCCCTCCAGCCCGATCGAGAACGAGTGCAGGCGGGGCCACCAGGCCCGCTCGGTCCCGCCCGACTCCACGCGGGCGTCCGCCATCGACGCCGCCAGGGCGGAGACCACCGAGCTGTCGAGCCCCCCGGAGAGCAGCACGCCGTACGGGACGTCCCCCATCAGGTGGCTGCGCACCGCGTCGGCGAGGGCCTCGCGGATCACCGACGGGTCGACGGGCGTGTCGGGGACGGCGTCGTGGTCCATCCAGTCACGGGTGTACCAGCACACCGGGGCGGCGTCCCGGGAGGTCTGGATGTGGCCGGGCGGAAACAGGCGGACGGTTGTGCAGATGCCAACCAGCGCCTTCATCTCGGACGCGACGGCGAGCGAGCCGTCCGGGCGCGTGCCGACGTACAGCGGGACGATCCCCATCGGATCCCGGCCGATCACCCAGGTGCCACGGGCCTCGTCGACCAACACAAACGCGTACATGCCCCGCAGGGACTCGACCATCGCGGGGCCGTGGGCGCGCCACAGCGGCAGCAGGACCTCGCAGTCCGAGCCCGAGGTGAACGGGTAGGGGTCGGCCAGCCCGCGGCGCAGCGCGGCGTGGTTGTAGATCTCGCCGTTGACCGCCAGCGCCATGGTGCCGTCGGGGCTCACGAGCGGCTGGGCGCCTCCGAGCACGTCGACGATGGCGAGGCGCTCATGGGCGAGCACGTGGCGGCCACCGGTCCACACCCCGCTCCAGTCCGGCCCACGATGCCGGAGCAAGCGGGCCTGCTGGACCGCCAGGGCCCGGGCGGGGGCGAGGTCGCCAGGCACGTCGAGGAGGGCGAAGATGCCGCACATGAGGGTCTCCCTGCCCGCGCGTCGGGGACCGACGCGACGGACCCGACACGCAAGCGACTAGCGGTTGCGGTTCGGGGTGCAGGTGGACGGACGCGTGGAGGCTACCGAGGTGGTCTGGACGGGACGGCACGGTCGCAGGCAGGTCACGTCAGCGGCTCCATGTCCGGACGCTACATGGGTTCGGGGGGACCCGCCACGGAAGGTTCAGCGCGGCAGCACCCACTGGTCGACCAACGCCCCGCCTTCGGGGGCCTGCAGGGCCTCGTCGGGGCCGCCCGGACCAGCGTCCGCGGGGATCCACCCGGCCGGGATGTTGCCGAACACCCGGCGTGGGGGCTGGTGCGGCTGGCGGCGGGGATCGTCCTCGGCGTTGACACCGGGCCGTGCGGCCAGGGCGTCGAGGCCCATCGCGGCCTTGCCTTCGGGGCTGTGGCAGCTCAGGCAGAACGCGTTGCCTGACGAGTCGGGCCGGGGGTGGCCGTACCGAATCGGGCCCTCCGGGAACAGGATCGCGTCGCGGACGGGGACGGTGCCCGCCGGGCGGTTGGCGAGCGTGGCGGCCTGGTCGTGGGTGTGGTCGGACCAGCACACGAAGGGCTGGTCGGTGATCCCCGAGGCGGCCGCGGCCTCCGCCACCTGAAGCTGGGCCCAGCCCGGGTACCGCGCGGCCCGTGCGTGCAGGTCGGCCGATGCGCCTTCTTGCAGCGCGACGAGCGTGCCGCGGGCGTGGTTGCAGGCGACCTCGGGGTCGACGTCGTGGGCGAGCACGACGAGATCGTCGATCCAGCCGCGCACCCCGCTCCACGGGCTGGTGTGGCGGCCCACCACGAGGTCGTCACCGTCCAGGCTGAACACCGGGGCGTCGGCTTCCCAGCGATCGATCGCGAAGCCGTCGTGCAGGGTCTCGACCGCGCCGTGTCCGGCCGCGATGCGCCAGCCCAGGTGGACCCACCCGGTGGCGTCGGGCAGGTCGACCGTGTGCAGGGTCTCCAGGCCGTCCACGTAGGTGAGCGTGGAGGACCCGGTGAGGACGATTCCGGTGCCGTCGGGGAAGCGGAGCAGCTCGCGCGCCTCGCCGGCGGGCGCACGGGGGTCCAGGTACAGGCCGACGTAGGCCTCGACCGCGTCCGCGCCTTGATCGGGCATCGTGTAGACGACCGCGGCGTCGCCACTGAGCCACAGCCCCCGGCCCTGGATGCCGCCGAGCGCGACCGGCTCGATCCGGGCCGTGCCGGCGTCGACGTGGCCATGGGTGGGGACGGTCCAGGCCAGGGACGTCGCACCGTTCTGCACGTGCAGGTCGAGGTCCTCGTCGGGGTGCAGCGTGTACAGCGCGAGCAGGCCGGGCGTGCCGTCGACCACGCGCTTCTGGCCGTTGTGGTGCAGGGGCACGCCGGTGGACTCCCCGGCGTCGTTGTACAGCTGGGTGATGGACGCGCTCATGTTCGACACGATGAGGGCGTTGGGGTCGAGGAGATCGTCGAACGCGATCTCGTCGGTGGCGACGCCGCTGCTCATGATCCACACCACATCGCGCGGCGTGATGGGGCGGGCGGCGGCGAACTGGTTTGCGACCGCCTGGAGGGAGTCGAGGATGTTGGCGTTGTGGGTGTAGCCGGGCGGGTACGGCCCGCCGTTGCGGAAGTCCTCGATGAACCGTCCGCCCCCGAACCGCACGGGAAAGGCCTCGCCGGACGCGGTCCGGTACAGGTCGACGTCCCAGTGGGTGCTGGGATGCACCCCGACCGCCCAGTCCATGTTGTTGATCAGGCCGTCCAGCTGCACGACCTTGCCGTGGGTCCACAGGCCCGCGACCATGAAGCCCCGGTCGAAGTCGGTGTTCTCTTCGTACTGCTCGCAGCCGGCGTGGACGCAGCGGCGGGGGAAGCGCGTCTCGGACTGCTCGACGATCCGGCCGGGGATGCCAGTCATGAACACGTTGGCGCCTTCGCGATCGACCCAGGGGTAGGTGCCGCCGAGGTCCTCCCCGTCGGCGATCGGGGCGCCCTCCGCGTCGCGGAAGGGGTACTGCGCCAGGCCGTAGCGCCGCATGTCGGGGTCGAACGGGGCGTGGGACATCGGATGGAACGCGGTCCAGCCCGTGACGTCGCAGGGGTCGGTGCCGGGCGGGAGCACGCTGTACGCGAGGTCGTACGGCCGGGACATCGTCTCGCCGGTCTCCGGATGGGTCCACGCGCGCATCGAGCGACCCCAGCGCCCGGTCAGCAGCCGTCCGTCCGTGGTGATCGCTGGCTCGGTCCACTCGGTGGTGACGGGGAGGTAGGCGCCTTGCACGGGCGTGCCGAGGGTGGCCTCGACGATGCGGGCTTGGGGCGTCTTGGGCTGATCCACCCGGATCGTGATCGGCGTGCCCCACATCTGGGCGCCGAGCCCGAGTCCGAGGCTGACGGAGCTGACGATCGTGAGGTCGTAGCAGTCGTCGAGGGTGTCGGGGCCGCACACGTAGGGGTTGGTCCGCTCGCCGGGGACGGGCATCTCCTCGGTGGGGTCGCAGATCGCGTGGTGGCCGAGCCGCGCGAGGTCGTCGACCATGGCCGGCGGAAACGGGACGTCGAACGGCTCGGCGGTGGCGAGGATCTCCGCGCCAGCGGGTCCGGTGAGGATCGGAGCCGTCAACTTCTCGGGTACGAACAGGAAGAACGACAGGTGGGTGGACAGCCGGTCGATGTCGGCGGTGCCGCCCTGGACGCGGATCGCCACCCGGCCGTCCATCGTCGTGCGGTGTCCGGGCACGTAGGGGTGGGTGTACGCGTGGTCGTCGTCGACCATCGCCACATCCCGCAGGATCGCCGGCACCTCGGGGTGGGGGTCGTGCGCCGTGGTCGCGAGGTCGACCGGAGGCCCGGCAGGCGCTGGGGTGCCGTCGGCGCAGGCGCCCAGCCACAGCGAGGCGATCGGAACGAGGAGGCGGCGGTCCATGAGAACTCCTGGAATGACCGGTTCGATCGCGGACATCCTAGCGCACGGTGGCGCGCCACGGCACCGGACGTTGCCCGGTCGTCACCACACTTGGCAGACACCGGCGCCCAGGATCGCGTGGTAGATTCCGCAGTGGAACGGAGAACGACCATGCGCCGCACCCACGTGCCTGTCCTGATCTTGCTCGCAGCCTGCACCCCGGAGGCGCCGCCCGAGGCGGAGGGCTGTGTCAACGGCCTGGACGTCGACGAGGACGGCGTGTGCGATCGGGCGTCCGCGGACTGGTCCCTGGGGGCCACGCTCCCGGAGGAGGGGCATCGCACCAACATCTTCGGGCTTCCTGAGGACGCGCTCGACGAGGTCGTACAGGCCGGGTTGGGCCACACCTCGGTCTGGCCGATCGACGTCTCTGGCGTGTTGCTCCCCTACGAGCCCCTCGCGGCGTTCCTCAGCGACGGCGACGGCGATCCGGAGAAGGAGGCGATCTCCAACCTGGCGCGCACCGCGCTGGGCTTTGGCACGATGGACGAGATGTACGCGTGGCTCGGCCTGGCCTCGTTCAGCGACGAGCTCCCGATGCCGGAGGGCGGGGTGTCGCCGCACGCGGTGGGTGCCGGCGTGATCGACACCCAGTGGGGACGGTCGATGTCGTTCTCGTGCGGGACCTGCCACACCGCCGAGCTGTTCGGCAAGACGGTCGTCGGGCTCACCAACCGGCGGGCCCGGGCCAACGAGTTCTTCGAGCTCGCCAAGGGCTTCTTCCCGACGCTGGACCCGGCCTTGTTTGAGCGGCTCGCGGAGCCGACCGCGTCGGAGCTGGAGATGTTCATCCGCACCCAGCACAACCTCACCGCGATCGGCTCCAAGCCCCCCGAGGTTCGGGGGCTCGACACCTCGCTGGCGCAGGTCGCCACCTCGCTCGCCCGCCGCGAGGAGGATGCGTACGCCACCCGAAACGCCGCGTTGGAAGCGAATCCCCGTCCCAACGCGCTGGAGACCTTCGTCGCCGACTCCAAGCCCGCCGTGTGGTGGACCATGAAGTACAAGACCCGGTGGCTCGCGGACGGCTCGATCGTCTCCGGCAACCCGGTGTTCACGAACTTCCTGTGGAACGAGCTGGGGCGCGGCACCGATCTGGAGGAGCTCGAAGTCTGGATGCAGGAAAACCGGAAGGTGGCCGACGAGATCACGGTCGCGGTGTTCGCCACGCAGCCCCCCCGGTGGGTGGATTGGTTTGGCGCCAGCAGCCTGGACGAGGCGGCGGCCAAGCGCGGGCACGTGGTGTTCGAGCAGCACTGCGCGTCGTGCCACGGAAGCTACGACAAGGGCTGGGACGCGCCCGATGCGGACGCGCGGTCCCCCGAGGAGCGGCTGGCGACGGTCGCGCTGCACTACACGCCCCAGACCCAGGTGGTCGACGTGGGGACGGATCTGCAGCGCGCACAGGGCATGGATCACTTTGCCGGCGATCTCAACCGGCTGGCGATCTCGGAGTGGATGGGGGCGGTGGTGGAGCCGGTCCGCGGCTACGTGCCGCCGCCACTCGATGGCATCTGGGCGCGCTTCCCGTACCTGCACAACCACAGCGTCCCCACGCTGTGCGACCTGCTCACGGTCCCCGCGGAGCGCACGGCCGTGTTCTGGATGGGGCCGTCGGAAGACCCGAGCACGGACTTCGACGCCGACTGCGTGGGCTACCCCACCGCGGATGCGGTCCCCGACGCCTGGAAGGAGGCCCCCGACGCCCGGTTCGACACGACGCGAGAGGGTCTGTCCAACGCCGGGCACGACGAGATGCTCACCGATGCCTCGGGGGCGGAGGTGCTGTCCGCCGACGACAAGTCCGACCTGATCGCCTTCCTCAAGACCCTGTGATCACGGGCCCGTGAGCCGCACCGCGCCGCTGTAGATCCAAGGCAGTGGCTGGATCAGCGCCTCGGCGCCCTCGAGGAAGGGACGGAGGTGGTGGGGCGTGATCTCCACCTCCACGCGGTACGCGCCCGGTGGGGCCTCGAACGTGCCGCAGCCGGTCTGCCAAGGGACCCCGTCCTGGAGGATCTGGACCGTGATCTCGGGCTCGTCCGGACCCCGTGGGGTGCCGGCAGCGAGCGTGGGGCAGGCGACGACCAGGGTGGAGCCAGGCCCGGAGTCGCCTTGCTCCACGACCGCGGGGCCGCCGGTGCCGTGGACGTCGAACCCGGCGGGGGTCCCGAGCACCTCGAACACCACCATCGACGCCCGGCGCGCGACGGCGTCCTCGAGCGCTTGCGGGGTGGCGTCGTCCGCGAGCAGCCAGGTGACGGCCCAGCGGAGGGCTCGGCGGTAGCTGTCGACGCGCTCGCCGTCGGACAGGATGGCGGGGACGACGTTCTGGTGGGCGTCGTTGCCGGCGGTGGCCATCATCGGGCCGCGCGCGAGCAGGGCGTCCCAGCGATCGAGGGAGGGGCGCTGGTGCTGGTGGACGCCGAGGAACAGCAGGTCGGGCTGGGCGGGGAACACTGGGTCGAGGAACGGGCCGATCGCGGCGGTGAACCCCAGGGAGTCGAGCCCGAGATCGTCGCGGCGGATGTCCGGCCCGAACATGGCGTGGACGTTGTACGCCTCGAGGCCGTGCAGGCCCCGGTCTTGCAGTGTGGTGAGGTCGGCCGGGTCCCGCCCCTCGGTGTGGGCGATGAGCACGTGGCCACCCGCGTCCTGCAGCGCCTCCACCTTGGCGGCCTCGGTGCCGTGCAGCGCGTCGGTGGGGATGTCCTTGGACAGCCCGATCGGCATCAGGTCGTTCTCGAACCCGACGAACCAGTGGACGACGTGGCCGTCGGGGCATGGCTTGGAGACCGCGTACGTGTCGGGCGTGTCGAGGACCGCGTGGGATGCGGTGGCGCGAAGCTGGCGATCCGCCGACACCTCGGTGGCGTGGGCCGGGTGATCGGTGACGTAGGCCGCGTCGTAGTGCAGCGCGCACAGGGCGGCCTCGAGGTCGTCGTAGCAGGCGGCGTCGACCGACCCGTCGACGTACCCGTCGCCGTCGCAGGCGTCGTGGGAGTACGGCGTGTGGACGTGGACCACGGCGCGGCGCCAGGCGCGGCCGCGAACGGGGGGGAGGAGCCCGTCCAACCCGGGGAGCTCGGAGGTCCACGGGGCGGAGGGGTCGGCCCACTCGCCGTCGCTGTCGGAGTCCGACGGGTCGGAGGGGGAGGGCGCGCAGGCGCTGAGGGCGATCAGGGTGGACCAAACAAGGTTCATGCAGGGTCGCTATCCATGTCGCGACGCGGTGTCCTGCGGGGGCGCGTCCACGGGATGCAGGGCACGGGGGGGGCGCAACGCTACGGAAGCGGCTGCGTTCGGAGGGACGGATGACGACCTGGCTGGGATGGCGGCTGCTCAAGTTCCTGGGGCTGGCGCTGTGGGCCGGTGGGCTCGCGACCGCCTGGGGCGCGCGGGATCGGGTGGTTCGGTACCGGGCGTGGTGTCGGCTCGCGGGGCCGGGAACCCTCGCCGTGTGGATCGCGGGGTACGCCCTGATGAAGGCCACGGGGCGGTCGTTTGAGCCCTGGATCGTCGTGCCCCTGCTCACCGGGGCGGTCGCGCACGGGGCCACCGGCCGC
>JAUHWK010000024.1 GCA_030424555.1 bacterium
CGAACACCGCGGGATCCTGCCGGGCGTGGACGGCGACGAGGCCAACCCGGGTGCCCGCCGGCAGGTGGGCTGGGCAGCCACCGGGCCCGCCGCCCGGGATCTCCACGTCGGTGACAGCGGTTCGGTAGTACTGCCGTGGGCGGCCATACAGCCGTTGAACCTCGATCAGGAAGGCTTCGAGGTACGGCAAGGTGTCGAGATCGTCCACCGTGCCCGAGAAGCCCTCCAGCTCGTTGGCCAGGGCTTGGCGCACGGCGGGCTTGTGGTGCAGCTCGGCGAACGCGGGGAAGGCGGTGGTGTACACCCCGCCCGCGGCGTTGAAGCCGGCCGCGAAGAACAGCTGGACCGCCACCGCGTGGTCGTCCAGGCCCACGGCCTCGCCCTCCGCGCGGAAGGCGGAGAACGGCTCGCTGGCCTGAATCGCCGCGAGCCAGGTGTGGGCATGCTCGATGGTGGCGGCCTTGGTGCGCCGGGACGCCGCCCACGCAAGCCAGTCCGTCAGCCGGGTGTCGGTGCGCAGTCCGAAGCTGTCGCGCAGCCACGCGAGCTGTGACGCCCCGGACGGTCCGTCGAGGTCGAACAGCCACCGGAACGAGATGGCCACGGCCGCGCCGACCATCGCCTCCTCGAAGTTCGCCTGGTCCTTGCCGGCCAGCGTGGGCCAGCCGTCGTCCAGCAAGGGCTGGCATGCGGGGACGAAGGCCGCGTCGCGCAGGGCCATCGCCCGGTCGATGAGGGTGCGCGCGGCGCGATGGTCCGCACGATCGGTCATCAGGGCGGGGACGGTCCCGTCGAACAGGTCTTCATGTTGGAATGAGACGGCGCCGAAGCCCGGGGTCGCCTCGCGATCGAG
This sequence comes from bacterium, assembly GCA_030424555.1. Lineage (GTDB taxonomy): Bacteria > Myxococcota_A > UBA796 > UBA796 > JAUHWK01. Next base: position 854 of record JAUHWK010000024.1, read on the forward strand.
CTGCTCGGGGGGGGCGTGGAACACCGCATCGAGCCCGGCGTGGTGGGTGACGAGCACGCTCTTGACGCCGGGGTGGGCGTGAAACACTGGGCAGCCTGCGGCGGCGCGCTTGTCCGCGGTGTACGCGAAGGTGCGCTCAGCGAACGCGAGGCCCTCCGTGAGCGGCTTGAGCGACAGGGGCCCGTAGGTGGTGCCGGGGAGCGTGGCGCCGGGCGGATCGTGGTCGTCGCTGCCTGTCATGGGTGCCCCCCGGTGGCACGTCGACGCGAGCCCCCGCTGGGGGCCCTGGGTCGCGCGCGCGTATTGTACGCGACGCGGACGCTCAGGGCATGCCTGCGGTCGAGACCGTCACACACCCCGGACGGCGTGCGCTCGCCTTCGACGCGAACCGCGCAGGGAGGGCGCCTCGATCGTCGCGGCACGCGCGCTCACGAGGAATGCGGACCACACCTGTCCGCCGGGCGCGCTACGGCGCCGCCATGAACACCTTCCTGGCCCTGGACTTCGAGACCGGCGACAGCACCCGCGACAGCGCCATCGCCCTGGGCCTCGTCCGGTGCGAGGGGGGGCAGGTGGTGGAGGAGCGGGCGATCCGCATCCGGCCCCCGCAGACCTGGGTCCGGTTCACCCAGATCCACGGCCTGACCTGGCGAGATGTCTGCGAGGAGCCCACCTGGGCCGACTGGTGGCCCACGTTGCGGCCCTGGTTCGACGGCGTCGACTTCCTCGCCGCCCACAACGCCAGCTTCGATCGCGCCGTGTTGTCCGCAAGCTGCCAGGGCGTCGGCATTCAAGCACCGTCGCTGCCGTTCGTGTGCACGGTCCAGCTGGCCCGCCGGGCCTGGGACCTCCGGCCCACACGCCTGCCCGATGTGGCCCGTCACCTCGGGGTGCCCCTTAACCACCACGATGCCCTGTCAGACGCCCGCGTCTGCGCCCAGGCCGTGCTCCGTGCGCCGGAGATAGCCGCGGCGATGGTCCAGGCGCCTGGGCGGGCTCGGCGGTCGCGGTCCGTGCGCACCACCCGTCAGTAGTCCAGCCACAGGTCGTCGAGGCGCACCGCCACCGCATCGGAGGCCTCGTTCCCGCACGCATCGGTGACCGTGGCCTCGAACGACCATGTGCGCGCCCGGGCTTCGGCGGAAGCGGCCTCCCAGTCGGCGGCGGTGGCGTCTTCGTAGGACGTGCCGTCCGGGAGGAGGAAGTCGAGGGGATAGCCGAGGTCCCACGCCGCGTGGACCACCGCGGTGAGGCCCGTCGCCTCGCCCTGGAACCCGTCGCCGAGGCGGCGTTGGAGGGACCGCTCGACGGGTCCGTACGAGGCGACGGCGCCTTCGTCGTCGTGGACGGAGATCGCGATCGTGGAGGGCGACACGGCACTGCGGCTGCCGAGCGATCCGGGGTGCAGGCCGGTGGTCCGGACGGACGCCCACAGGTGCTGGCCACCTTGGGGTCCCCAGGCCGGGGTGAGGTGGTCGCCCTCGGACAAGGGGTCGAACGACGACTCGCCGGTGCCGACGGTGACGGACGGGGTGGTGCCGTCGAGATCGTCGCACGAAGGGCCCCCACACGCGGCCGTGAGTGTGGCGGTGACGACGAGGACGAGGGGCAGGGCAGGGCGCATGGCGACAGTCTAGCGCTGTCGAGGCGCCGTCGTCCCGCTGCGTGCCGCACCACGGCGTGGCGTGCGCAACGGACCGGTCATGTTCCGGGGGACCAGGGACGGCCGTCTGCCTTCCAGCGGCGCACCCCGCCCGCCAGGGACCGCACGTCGGCGTAGCCCATCTTCTGCAGGGCATCGGCGGCGAGGGCCGAGCGGTAGCCGCCACCGCAGTACAGCACGAGGGTTCGGTGTCGGTCGGGCTCGATGCCCTCGATGTCCCGCTCGATCACGCCCTTGCCGAGGTGCTGTGCCCCGGGGAGGTGGCCGGCGGCGAACTCCTCGGCCTCCCGCACGTCGAGCAGGCGGTGGCCGGGCAGGGTGGGCAGGTCGTCGGGCGCCACCTCGACAACCCTGGTGAGGGCGTCGTCGACGAGGGCCAGGAAGCCGGGATGGTGGTCCATGGGAGATCTCCACGGGTTCTCGACGCCTGGAAGGTGGTGCATCGGGCGTCGTCACGGGTATAGTGCGCCGCCGATGGACTGCTACGGAGGCGCTGTGTTCCGCCCGATGCTTCGAGCCACGACCCTGGCTGCTCCCCTGTTGGGGGGCCTGTTCGCCGCCGCGCCGGCGCATGCCCAGGTCTACGAGTGCCCCCCGCTCTCCAACGAGTGCTACGACCCCGAGGAGCGGATCCCCGCGGGCGCGAGCATCCAGGTCACCCAGACCGGGTTCGACGCGATTGGGGATGCGGCCGTGGCCGTGTTGCCTTCCTTGCTCGATGAGCTCGCCGGCTCGCTGCCGTCGGAGCTGGATGAGGGGGAACCGGACGGCGTTGGCGGAATTCGCATCTCGCCGCTGCAGCTCGTGATCACGCCGACGGACCTTGAGTTCGTCACCAAGCCCACCGGCAACAAGGCGACCATCGAGGCGACCATCTTCGCCGACCTCGACGCGAACGACGCGTCGGAGCCGTATAACCTCAAGGTGTCTGCGCTCTGGATCCCGATCTGTGACGGCACGGGGTACTTCTCGGCGTCTGCCACGATCAAGGTGAACATCGAGATCACGTTCCGTGCGGGTCAGGCGCCCGACATCAACGTCGTGCTCCCCAACACGTTCCTCGATCTCCCTTCGTTCTCCGCGTCCGGCGAGTGCTCTGGGGTCGCTCAGTTTGCCTCCCAGCTCATCCCGGGTCTCCAGGGCCTCCTTCGCCCCACGCTGCAGAACCTGCTCAACGACGTCCTCGGGGATCTCGGCGACTCGCTCGACGCCATCCTGATCAACGAGGAGGTCGAGCTCCTCGGCAAGACGCTCACGATCGACCTGTCTCCCCAGCGCTCCTACAGCACCGCCAACGGCATCGACCTGGTGCTCGGCGGCAGCTTTGGCGGCGGACCAGACCTGTGCATCGCGGACGTGGACCCGGGCGGGTCCTTCCGGACGGACACCAACCCCATCTCGGTCGACGACAACGCGGCTGGTACCCAGGTGGCGGTGCGCGCGGCCGACGACTTCGTGAACGCGGCGGCCTACGCGGCGTTCCGCGCCGGCCTGCTGTGCATCACGGTCGACGAGGAGCTGCTCGGCGACACGTCCCTGCCCATCCCGATCGACTCCACGCTGGTCCCGCTGGTCACCGGCTCGTACGGCGACGAGTACAAGAAGATCCTTCCGCCCGAGAGCGATCCCCAGGAGCTGGTCATCCTGACCCGTCCCCGTGAGGTCCCGCGGCTGGTGCTCGACGGTCCCAACGACATCAACCTCGCGGTCCGCAACCTCGAGGTGGGCCTGTTCACCGAGCTGGAGGGCCGCATGGCCCGCGCGGTCGCCCTCGGGGTGAACGCGGACGCTGGGGTCGACCTGCTGTTCGACGACCAGACCGGTGAGCTGCTGATCGACCTGGACCTCGACAACGACCTCGTGCTCGACATCAAGGCCATCCCCGATGTGCTGGTCAGCGGTGCAGGCCCCGAGATCGAGTCGGGCATCAACAACCTGATCGGCACCCTGCTTCCCACGCTCCTGGGCGACACGCTCGAGGGTCTCGGATTCGCCATCCCCAGCTTCGAGGGCGTCGGCCTGCAGAGCATCGACGTCCGCGCCGACGGCCCCCAGGGCGACTGGTTGCTGATCGATGCGGCCGTGGGCGAGGTCACCTACGCGGGGGGCTGCGGCGGTGACAGCGGCGGTGACTCGGGCTGCGGTGGCTGCGCGAACGGCGGCATGAGCCCGCTCGGCGCCGGCATGCTGCTGCTCACGCCGGTCGTCCTCCTCCGTCGTCGCACGCGCTGAGCAACGCGGGGTTCGGTGGTTCAGCCGGACCCCTCGACCCCAGGCGGACGGCCGCTCGGAGGGATCGTGGCGACCATCGCACTGGCGGGCGGCGGCACGGGGGGACACGTCTACCCAGCCCTCGCGATCGGCGACGCCCTCATCGCCCACGGGCATGACATCATGCTCTACGGTGACCCCAACCGCCTCGAAGGGCGGGTGGCGCCTGCGCGGGGTGTCCCACTGCGAGACGTCGGGGCGCAGCCGTTTCCGCGAGGTGGTGGTGTGCTGGCCAAGGCCCGGTTCGGGCTGGGGCTGTTGCGCAACGTGCTGCGGATGCGGCGCCAGCTGAAGGCGGACAAGGTGGCCGCGGTGCTGGGGGTCGGAAGCTACCTGGCTGCCCCCACCGTGCTGGCCGCGTGGACGCTGGGTGTGCCGGTGGTGGTCCATGAAGCCAACGCGATGCCGGGCCTCGCCAACCGGCTGTGCGCGCGGGTGGCGGACCGGGTGCTGCTGGTGTTCGAGGCCACTCGACGGCACCTGCCCGATCCCGGGCTCGCCACCGAGGTCGGGATGCCCGTGCGGGCCGATGTGGCGGATGGAGACCGCGCGGCTGCGGCGGCGCGGTATGGCCTGGACCCGGCGGTGCCGACCGTGATGGTCATGGGTGGCTCCCTCGGGGCCCGCCGCCTCAACGAGCTGGCGATCGCCTTGGCCGAGGCCGCCCAAGGGTTCCAGGTGCTGCACCTGTGTGGGCCGCGCTTCGAGGCGGACGTCCGCGAGGTCCTGCCCGTCGATCCGCCAGGCTACCGCCTCGTGCCGTACGAGGATCGGATGCAGGACGCCTACGCGATGGCGGATCTGATCGTGTGCCGTGCCGGGGCAGGCACCCTCGCCGAGCTCGCGCTGGTCGGCACGCCGGCCCTGCTGGTGCCGAGTCCCCACGTCACCGACGACCACCAGGGCGCGAATGCGGACGCGCTGGCCGCCACGGGGGCGGCCGTGGTGGTGCGGGAAGACGGCTGGGACGCCGAGGCGGTCGTGCAGACCCTGGCCGCGCTGCTGGCCGACGCCCCGCGACGCGCCACGATGGCGGCCTCGATGGCGCAGGCGGCCCGTCCACACGCCGCGGAGCAAGCGGCCACGGCGGTCCTGGAAGCCATGAACGGCTGACGGGCGCCGCGTGGCATCGCGGGGTGGGTGCGATACCCACAGGACGGTCCACCGAGGACCCGCGGGAGGCGGGATGGCGCAGCACGACGAGCGGGACGGCCAGGGCGGTTCGACGTCCCGCGACGAAGCCCCGGAGGCCGACGAGTCCTCTGCCCGCAAGCGGTTGCTGGGCAAGCTGGCGCAGCGTCTGCAGAACCCGCGCGAGCTCCAAGGCGACGCGATGGCGGTGATGGCCGCGGTCCTGGAGTCCAGTGACCGGGTCAAGACCGAGGCGGTCCGGATGCTCGCCCGCGAGGTGCGCCACTACCTCGAGGAGCTCAAGCTCAAGGAGGACCTCCGGGAGCTGGTGACGAGTCACTCGTTGGAGGTCCAGCTGTCCCTGTCGCTCAAGCCGCTGGCGGAGGCGGCGGGCATGGGGGCTGCGTCCAAGGATCCAGCGCCCGAGGCCCCCGAGGCGGGCAGCAAGGACGCCGCGAAGGCTGCGTCGTCCCCGGAGGCGTCCACCGCGCCATCATCCAAGGCCGCCAGGACGGCCAAGGCCACCAAGGCCACCAAGGCCACCAAGGCCACCAAGGGCGCGGATCCCGAGCGGCCCGACGAGGCGCGCGCGGATGGCTGAGGCAGCACCCCTCGGAGTGTGGGCGTGAGCCGCATCCTCGCCACCGCCGTGGGGTTGTTGGGCCTGCTTCAGTTTCCACTGGGGCTGAGCGCTGGCACGTCGTGGCTGATCCCGGCGGCCCACCTGCTGCTGTGTACGCTCGCCGCGCCGCTGTCGTTGATGGCGGGCATGCGGGGACGGCCCGGTGAGGCCGTGGGCTGGGGCTTGTGGGTGGTGGTGGCGACCGCAGGGGGGATGGTCGCGATCCACGCCACGAACTGGACGCAGGGCGGCTGGTCCTGGTGGCTTCCGTACATGAGCAGCCTGACGTGGGGATGGGTGCCGGTGGCCACCGCCGTGGTTGGGGCGCGGATGGGGGAAGGGGTCCGATGGCGGCGCGCACGGGCTGCGGTTCGCTCACGGCACCGTGCAGGCGCAGTCGTCGACGCGGTGCTGGACGCCGCGCGCCGAGACCCCCTCCGGCCTGCCTCGGCGGGGGGCCTGTCCCACGCGGATCAGAACAGCGTGGGCTGAGCGACCTGGGGTGCTTGCACCGTGAGGACGTCCGACGGGACGTCCTGGGTGGCGAGGTGGATCCGGGTGGCCGCGCCAGCGCGTGCGATCGCGGCGTCGGCGGCGCGCCAGGCCAGCTCCTCGGTGTTGTTCTCCTGCGACAGGTGCCCCAGCAGAACATCCCGAAGGCGACCGGCCCCGGCAGCTTGTTCCAGGGCCTCGGCCGCGGCGGCGTTGGACAGGTGTCCGTGACGCCCGCGAACGCGTTGCTTGAGCGGCCAGGGGTAGGGCCCGTCGAGCAGCATCTCCTCGTCGTGGTTGAACTCCAGCACCGCCACGTCGAGGGTGGCGAGCACGTGCCGGACAGCCCGGGGGGTGTGGCCGAGGTCTGTCAGCACGCCAACACGCAGGCCGTCCCGCTCCACGACCCAGGCGATCGGATCGGCCGTGTCGTGCGGGATCCGCCAAGGCTCGAGGGTCCAAGGCCCAAACTGGAGGGGCACGCCGGCCTCCACCGCCTGGATCGACGCGGGTCGGACCTTGGGGTTGAGGCCGTCGGCGGTGCCGGGCGTCATCAGGAAGGGGAGCGCCAGCCCCTGACGGCGGGCGTGCCGGTCGATCACCCCGCAGGCGCCGACGTGGTCGCTGTGCTCGTGGGTGATGAGCACCGCGTCGATCGGGGCGTCCGCCAGCCCACGGGTCGCCATGCGGGTGCGGATCTGCCGGTGGCTGAGCCCACAGTCGATCAACAGCCCGTGCGCGCCGTCGCCGATCCACGTGGCATTGCCGCGGGACCCCGATCCCAGCGAGACGACCGTCAGGCTGTCGGCCGCGATCACGGGGGGCGTGTGGGCTGGATGGACGGTGGGCGAGGACATCAAGGCTCCGGCAGGTCCCCGCCGTAGCCGGCGACCGCGCGGGATGCGATGGATCGCGGGGGGCTGGGCGCCCGTGGAGGGCTACCCTGGGACCGCAGCATGAGGAGGCGCGATGCGTGTGGGGATCCTGACCGGTGGAGGCGACGCGCCGGGGCTCAACGCGGTGATTCGCGCCTTCGTCAAGCGGGCAACCGTCCAGCTCGGATGGGAGGTGTGGGGCATCGAGGACAGCTTCAACGGCTTGTTCGCGGAGCGTCGGCGGGTGTGGCGCTTGGGTCCCCTGGACTGTCGCGGGTTGCTGGCGCGCGGTGGGACCGTGCTGGGCACGACCAACCGGGGCGATCCCTTCGACTACCCGTCCGCCCACGGATCGAGGACGGATCGGGCCGCGGAGCTGGCGCAGGCGGTGCGCGAGCTGGGCCTGGACGGGCTGGTGTGCATCGGCGGGGATGGCACACAGCGCATCGCCTGGCGCCTGATGCAGGCCCACGGCGTCCCGGTGGTCGGGGTGCCCAAGACCATCGACAACGATCTCGAGGCCACCGACAGCACGTTCGGGTTCCAGTCGGCGGTGGCGGTCGCGACCGATGCGCTCGATCGCCTCCACGACACCGCGGAGAGCCATGACCGGGTGATGCTGCTGGAGGTGATGGGCCGCGACACGGGCCACATCGCGCTGGAGGCTGGGCTGGCGGGCGGGGCGGACGCGATCCTGATCCCAGAGATCCCGTACCGGCCAGGACGGGTCGCCTCCAAGATCCACCTGCGCCGGGCGATCGGACGGGCGTTCAGCATCGTGGTGGTGGCGGAGGGAGCGGTGCCCCACGCCTTGCGCGAGGCCGATCCCGCGGCCCGCAAGCAGGCGCTGGACGATGCGGGCGGCGCCGCGGGCCTGGCGATGGCGTCGCTGCGGCCCCTCGTCGACGCCGAGATCCGCGCGGTGGTGCTGGGTCACGTGCAGCGGGGGGGCAGCCCGATCCCCGCCGATCGCGTGCTCGCCACGCGGTTCGGGGTCGTGGCGGCCGACCTCGTGCAGGCGGGCCGGTGGGGACAGATGGTCCGCCTTCGACACGGCGTGGTCGACGGGGTCCCGCTGGCCGAAGCCACCCGCCGTGTGCGTCCCGTGGACATCGACGGGGAGAAGGTGAAGGTCGCCCGGGCGGTCGGCGCCACCTTCGGGGACATGGCATGACCCTGCGATGGGGCATCGTCGGCGTGGGGATCGCCGGCCGGGCGCGGGCCCGGGCGATGCAGGCGCGCGGAGACGCCCTGGTCGCCGTCCACCGTGGGCGCTTTGCGGCAGACGCGGGGGTGCCCGAACTCGACACCCTCGAGGCCCTGCTCGATCGGGTGGACGCGGTCGTGGTGGCCAGTCCGTCCGAGGTCCACGCGCGTCACGTGCGGGCGGCACTGGACGCAGGCTGCCACGTGGTCTGCGAGTACCCCCTGTGCCGCACGGCGCAGGAGGCCACTTCGCTGTTCGACCACGCCCGCACGGTCGGTCGGGTCCTGCACGTCGAGCACATCGAGCGCCTGAGCGCCACCACCCGTGCGCTCGCAGCACAGGTCGAGGGTCGGCCGATCGGGCCGTCCACGATGACGTTCTCTTCGGGCGGGGACCCCCACGCGGACGGTGCAGAGCACGCTTGGGCCAACCTCAGCCGGGTCCATCGGATCGAGGCCGTGCTCGGGCGGGTCACGCACTGGACCACCCAACACGCAGACGGCGCGCGCTGGGCGGGGACGATCCACACGGGCCTCGGCGCGGTCGAGGCGACCTGGCTGCGCGGACCGGCACACCGTCGGGGCCTGGACTGGACGCTGACCGTGGGCGGGGCGCGGTGGCACGTGGACGGACGCACGCTGTCCCGGGACGGCGAGCCGGTCGCGCTGGGACCGACGTCGCTGTTTCTCGAAGACCTCGCGGTGGCGGTCGGGCGCATTCGAGGGGAGGGGGGACCGTACGTCTCCGACGACGACATCGTCCGGATCCTCGGGCTGTGTGACGCGATGGGCGTGCCCGGCAGAGGTGTTGCAACGACCGGTGGCGTGTCGGACGTGCGTGACGGGACTTGACCTGGGGTGGTGCCGGTCATTATCGGCGCCGCCAACCCGGTGGACGTCACGCAGCCCGGAAGCCCGCCACGGCGGTGCCGCCGTACGTTGCGTCGGGGTTTCCGGGCGGGGACCGCAGGCGCTAGTGCGCGGTCTTCCCCGACGTGCCACCTCCGGAGGCCGGATGCGCTCCATGACGAAGCAGCACCACGACGTCGCCAACCTCGCCGGGGTTGTCCTCGCGTTCGCGACGCTCGCGGGTTGCCCGATGCCCGCCGACTACGACGCCACCGAGGCGATCGACTTTCCGCGGAAGACGCACTCCTTGCTGCCCCCGGCACCGCCGGCGTTCAGCGAGGAGGCCAAGGGCTGGCACCTTGGCTCGGGCATGGTCACGGGCACCGGCCCGGAGCAGCCCATCGCGTTCCCGCACTACACCCACGTCACGCAGAACGGGATGGAGTGCGAGTACTGCCACCAGGCGGCTCGCAAGTCCATCCACGCCGGCGTTCCGCAGGTCTCCACCTGCATGAACTGCCACACGTACGTGGGCAAGGACAAGCCCGAGGTGGCCAAGGTCGCCGAGTACTTCGCCAAGGGGGAGAGCATCCCCTGGAAGAAGGTCCACGACCTGCCGGACTTCGTGCACTTCTCCCACAAGCGCCACGTGCGTGCCGGGGTCGACTGCACCGAGTGCCACGGCCAGATGGGCCTGCAGGGCAAGGACCTCGTCGGCTGGGGCGTGGACAAGGGCGACAAGGCCGCCCACGGCGACGAGCATGGCGATGAGCACGGCGCGTCGCACGACGACACCAGCCACGAGCCCGGCCCCGTCACCGTCATCCGCGAGACGACGATGCAGATGGGCTGGTGCTTGGACTGCCACGCGACCCACCCGTCGATCGACACCAACTACGGCAACAAGGCAGACCTTCGGCGCGCGGAGCTGAAGGACTGCTGGACCTGCCACAAGTGAGCCGGAGTTCTTCGTGACGACCCTCAACCGCCGCGACTTCCTTCGCGCGCTGGGCATCACCGGCAGCACCTCGGCGCTGTCCGCCTGTGGTCTCGACGACAACTGGTACAAGACCCCCGTCGAGAGCATCCTGCCGTACGTGGTCAAGCCTGACCAGGTCACGCCCGGCACCTACACCTTCTTCGCGACGACGCTCACCGACGGCCCCACCGGCCGCAGTGTCACCGCGCGCCACCGCGACGGCCGGGTCACCTTCGTGTCCCACAACCGCTTCGCACCGGGGCGTCCGGCGATCGGTGCTGCGCCGCTCCTCGAGCTCCAGCGGCACTACGCCCCGGACCGCATCACCGGCCCCCGCAAGGGCGAAGCGGCGATCTCCTGGGACGACGGCCTGGCCGCGCTCGCGGGCGCGATGAAGCAGTCGGTCGAGGCCGGCAAGAAGATCGTGTTCCTCGGAGGCTACACCTCCGGCGCGATGAAGCTCCTCACCGAGCAGATCGCTGGGGACTACGCGGTTCGCTGGGAGCCGCTCGGCTACGAGGCCGAGGCGCTCGCCTCCGAGCAGGTGTTCGGGACGCGTCAGCTCCCGTTCTACGGCCTGGACAAGGCTGGCTACATCCTCAGCTTTGGCGCGCCCTTCCTGGGTGGCTGGGGCGATGCGGACATGGAAGAGCGCTACGGCACCGCGCGCGACCCCAACGTCGGCCACCGTGTGGCGCGCGTCGCGTGGGTGGCGCCGTACCGCGACCAGACCGGCGCCAACGCCGACGACTGGTACGCCGCGGCCCCGGGCACCGAGGCCGGCGTGGCCCGTGCCATCGCGTCGCTGGTCGCCACCAAGACCGGCGCGACCGATGTCGCGACGCTGCTCGGCCGCGTCGACGTGGCTGCCGCAGCCTCCGCTTCGGGCCTCACCGTCGCCGACCTGGAGTCCATCGCGGCCAACCTCGTCTCCGGCGAGGGCATCGCGCTGCCAGGTGGTGTGTCGGGCTCCGTCGAGCTCGCCGCGGCCACCTACCTGATCAACATGGCCCTCAAGGCCCCGGCCGAGCGCTTCCACCTCGGTGGATACAGCGGCCTGATCCACAGCACGGACGAACTCGACGAGGTCCTGGACCTGATCGCCAATGGTGGCGCGGGTGTGGTCGTCGTTGGGGACATCGACCCGGTGTACGCGCTGCCGGATGCCATGAACGTGGCCGATCGCCTGTCCAAGGCCGACCTGCTCGTCAGCGTCTCCTCGCAGCCCACCGCCACGCAGGCCTTGGCGGGGCTCACGCTGCCGGCCTCTGGTCCGCTCGAGGACTGGGGCATCACCAACCCGCGTGAGGGCCTGTTCTTCCTGCGTCAGCCGGCGATGACGCCGGTGCACGACACCCGCAGCCTGGGCGACATCCTGCTCGTTGCGGCGCGCGGGGCTGGCCTGGAGCCCGCCGTCCCGGCAGGGATCCCGATGCCGACGTTCGCTGCCCAGGACTGGGCCGCGTACGTGCGCGAGTTCATGGACAAGGTCGTGGCCGGTGGCCAGGTTGGGGCCGACGCCCGCTGGATCGATGCCCTGCAGAAGGGCGTGTTCGGCGTGCCGCGCGTCCTGCCGCCCATGCTGGACGCCGCACCGATCGCGTGGACCGAGCCAACCGCGCTCGCGGGCGGGCTGATCCTGCACACGGTGGCCCACCACCTCGTCGGGGACGGTCGGTACGCCGACCAGCCCTGGGCCCAGGAAACCAGCGATCCGCTCAGCGGCAACCTGTGGGGCAGCTGGCTCGAGGTGAGCCAGGCGTGGGCGGAGGCCAAGGGCCTCGTCCGCGACGACCTCGTCTCCGTCAAGACGCCCACCGGCACGGTGGAGCTGCCGATCGAGCCCCGTCCTGGCCTGCGCGACGACGTCGCCGTGCTCGCCTTCGGTCAGGGCCACGAGGGCGGCGGCCGGTACGCCAACGGGTACGGCGTGCGCGCGTCGGGCCTGTTCGCGGAGGTCGCATCCGGCGCCTGGACCCCGGCGGTCGCCACGGTCACCGGCACGGGCGGTCGTGGAACGCACGCCAACGGGGGCATCGTCACCACGATGCGCTCCACCACCTTCACCGACGAGGATCGCGCCTTTGGTGTGCACGTCTCCGCGGAGAAGCTGGCGGCGGCGGGCGATGCCCCGGCGCACCACCCCGGCGAGCTCACGGGCATCCACCACCTGGAGCTCGACGAGCGCCTCCAGGCCAAGGGGGAGACCTACGAGAACTTCTACCTGCCGCCCGACCACAGCACCTACCGCTTCGGCATGACGGTGGACGTCAACGCCTGCACGGGCTGCGCCGCCTGCGTGGTCGCCTGCTACGCCGAGAACAACCTCCCGGTTGTCGGCCGTGAGCGCGCCAGCGTCGGCAAGCAGATGAACTGGCTCCGCATCAACCGCTACTGGGAAGAGGCCGGTGGCCACGACGACGTGAAGTTCGTCCCGATGATGTGCCAGCAGTGTGGGCACGCGGGCTGCGAGAACGTCTGCCCGGTCCTCGCGACCTACCACAACATCGATGGCCTCAACGCGATGGTCTACAACCGGTGTGTCGGCACCCGGTACTGCTCCAACGCGTGTCCGTTCTCGGTCCGACGGTTCAACTACCACACGTACCAGTGGCCCGAGCCGTTCAACCTCATGCTCAACCCCGACGTGTCGACCCGCACGATGGGCGTGATGGAGAAGTGCACGTTCTGCGTGCAGCGGATCCGTCAGACCAAGAGCGCGTGGAAGGACCAGGAGGGCTTCTCCGCGGTCGTGCCGGACGAGGTCTGGCAGAACACGCCGGCCTGTGTCGAGGCCTGCCCGAGCCGTGCGCTCACGTTCGGCAACCGCAACGACGAGGCCGCCAAGGTCACGCAGTTCGCCAAGTCCGGCCGCACCTACGAGCCCCTGCAGGAGCTCAACGTCCGGTCCGCGATCAACTACCTCGCCAAGGCCAACTTCCACGATGACCCGACCGCGGGCCACCATGGCGGCGGGCACCACGAGGCTGGGCACGACGAGGCCCACGCTGCGGGGGCAGCCCACGGCCACGACGCCGAGGGCGGGCACCACGAGGCAGCCGGCCACGACGAGGGCCACGGCAAGCAGGGCGGATCGGCGGAGGCCCACGGGGCCCACGGCGAGGCGCACGGTTCCAACCATGACGAGCACGGGTCGGCGGAAGCCGGCGCCGGCGCACACTGAGCAGGGAGTACGACGTGCAAGGCACGGAGAACCCGAATCGCCCGGCAACGTTCGGCGAGGCGAACCGCGACATCATCCGCGTCCTGCTCAAGCCGAGCATGGGGTGGGCGGCACTGTTCGCGATCTCGACCGCCGCGATGATCTACGGTGGATGGTGCTGGTACCTCCAGCTCGTCTACGGCCTCGGTGTCGGCGGGTACAACCCGCCGGTCATGTGGGGCATCTACATCGTCACGTTCGTGTTCTGGGTCGGCATCGGCCACGCGGGCACGCTGATCAGCGCCATCCTGTTCCTGGTGCGGTCCAAGTGGCGTACCGGCGTGTACCGAGCCTCTGAGGCGATGACCGTGTTCGCGGTCATGACGGCCCTGCTGTTCCCGGTCCTGCACCTCGGCCGCGCGTGGCAGGTGTACTGGTTCTTCCCGTACCCGAACCAGCGCTACCTGTGGATGAACTTCAAGTCTCCGCTCATGTGGGACGTGTTCGCCATCAGCACCTACTTCACGGTGTCGGCGGTGTTCTTCTTCGTCGGCCTCGTGCCGGACATCGCCGTCGTGCGTGACCACAGCACCGGCCTGGTCAAGAAGATTTACGGTGTGCTCGCACTCGGCTGGCACGGCACGATGCGCCAGTGGCACCACTACATGGCCGCGTACGGCTTCTTCGCCGCCCTGGCCGCCCCGCTGGTCCTCTCGGTCCACAGCGTCGTCTCCTGGGACTTCGCGATGGCGATCACCGCCGGCTGGCACTCCACCATCTTCCCGCCGTACTTCGTCGCGGGCGCCATCTTCAGTGGCTGCGCGATGGTCATCACCCTGATGCTGCCGCTGTCGTACGCCTACAACTGGGAGAAGTACCTCAACCTGTGGCACTTCGAGCAGCTGGCCAAGATGTGCCTGCTCACGTCGGGCATCCTGACCTACGCGTACGGCACCGAGTACTTCGTCGGCTGGTACAGCCAGAACCCCTACGAGTGGGGCATCTTCTACTGGCGCGCCACCGGTGAGTACGCCTGGGCCTTCTGGCTGATGGTGTTCTGCAACTGCGTTGCACCGCTGCCCTGGTACATCCGCAGCATGCGGACCAACCCCGCCGTGCTGTTCATCATCAGCATCTTCGTGAACATCGGCATGTGGTTCGAGCGCTTCAACATCGTCGTGTCGTCGCTGGCCCACCAGTTCGACCCGGCCGTGTGGACTTCGTACTGGCCCTCGGAGATCGAGTGGGGCGTGATGATCGGCAGCTTCGGCTGGTTCGGCTTCTGGTTCCTGCTGTTCCTCCAGGTGCTGCCCGCCGTCGCCATCGCTGAGATCAAGGAACTCATCCAGCCGCCCACCAAGGCCGCGCTGGGTGCCGTGGAGGCCAAGTGAGCACCGCGACGACCGCGCCCGCGGGCATCCGCATCAAGGGCATCTACGCGCACCTCGACTGTCTGCTCGCGGGCATCGAGCAGCTCAAGTCCGAGGGCATCCGCGGCTTCGAAGTCCTGTCGCCGCTGCCGCGGCACGAGATCATCGACGCCGTGTACGAGGGGCGTCCGTCCCCGGTTCGCTGGTGGACGATGATCGGGGGCATGACCGGCATCAACGTCGGCTTCCTGCTCACCTCGCTCACGGCCATCCAGTGGCCGATGATCAACCCGGGCGGAAAGCCGGTCGTCGCGCTTCCGCCGTACGCCGTGATCATGTTCGAGTGCACCATCCTGTTCGGCGCGCTGTTCACGGCGCTGGGCGCGATCGTCCACACGGGCCTCCCGGGCTGGTGGCTGGACAGCGCGCTCAAGGATCCCCGGTGCAACGACGACAAGTTCGGCATCGTGTTCTTGCGGGCGAACGTTCAGGACGAGGCGCGCATCACCGAGGTGCTGCGGGCGTCCGGCGCCGTCGAGGTCACCACCGGCGACGACACCATCTACGAGGTGCCGAATGCGTGAGGTCACTCCGTCCACCCCCCGCGCGCTCCGCGGCCTGGTGGCGGCGGCTGCCCTGATCTCGTCTGCCCCGGCGCTCGCGCTGCCGTGGAACATCGACATGGTCGATGCGGACACGGTCAAGGCGTACGAGAAGGCGATGGCGCCGCTGCCCGAGGGCGTGGTGTCGCAGGCCAACCTGCTCACCCCGATCTCCTGGCGTCAGAACTGGGCGTTCACCGACCGGCTCCAGGCCGAGCCGATGAACCCGCTCAACCCCGACGACGAGGCCGTGCTGCAGCTCGGCGAGCGGATGTACGGGATCTACTGCGCGCCGTGCCACGGGGACGGGGTGACGCTCGGGCCGGTCTCGGCAAAGGGCTACCCGGCGGTGGCCGTGCTCGCCGGCGACGACGGTCGTCTGTCCACCATGGGCGATGCCTGGGTGTACCTGACGATCCGCAACGGAAGCGTCAGCAAGCTGATGCCTGCCTACAACTACGCGATGGCCGACGACGAGATGTGGGCCATCGTCAACTGGATGCGCGCCGAGATGCCGAACGCCGAGGCGCCGATGCCTGTGGCCGACACCGCCGCAGACGGGGAGACCCCATGAGCAGCCACGGTCCCAGCTTCGAGGACAAGGTCGCGGCGAGCATCGACGCGGTCAAGGATCGCTCGCTCCCGGGCATGGCGCGCAACCTCGCGTTCGCCGGCATCGCCTGGGGTGTGGCGGGTCTGGGCTACGGCTTCATGACCTCGCCCGAGTGGACCTGGGGCGCCTGGCTCGCCACCTCGTTCTTCTTCCTGTGCATGGGGCAGGGCGCGGTGATGTTCGCCGTGATCCTGCACGGCACCAAGGCCCACTGGGGTCGCCCGCTCAAGCGCATCGCGGAGTCGTTCGCGGTCGTGCTGCCCATCGCGTGGCTCGCCCTGCTGGTGTTCCTGATCTTCGGCACCGACACGGTCTACTCCTGGAGCCCGGCGTACACGCAGGGCGATCCCACGGCACTGGCGCCCCACGGACAGGCGCCGGCGGCCAAGGAGTTCTGGCTGGCCAAGGGCTTCTTCGAGGCCCGCCAGCTCGGCTACGTCGCGCTGATGATGCTGCTGGACTTCCTGTTCATCCGCAACAGCATCGGCCCGGACCTCAAGGCCGCGGCGGATCGCCTGGGCGGACCGGTCGCGGGCTGGTGGTCCACCTTCATGCCGTCCGGCGACGCCGCCGAGGCGTTCAAGTCCGGCGACTACCGCAACGAGGCGATGCTCCCCGTGATGGGCTTTGGCTACGCGATCCTGTGGTCGCTGCTGGCGTTCGACCTGATCATGAGCGTCGACCCCTGGTGGTTCTCGAACATGTTCGGTGGCTGGATCTTCATGTCCTCCATCCTCCTCGGGATGGCGTCCATCGGGTTCACCGCGGTGGTGGGCAAGGACTGGCTCGACCTCGGGCCGTGGCTCAAGCCGCACGTCACCCACGACCTGGGCAAGCTCATCCTCGCGGGCACCATGTTCTGGGGCTACACGCTGTTCGCTCAGATCCTGCCGATCTACTACACGAACGTGCCGGAGGAGACGAACTTCCTGCTGGTGCGCCTGATGCTCCCGCAGTGGGCCTGGTACTCGCAGCTCGTCGCCGTGCTCGTGTTCCTCGCGCCTTTCACGATGCTGCTGTCCCGCGGCCTCAAGAAGATGCATCGCCCGTTCGTGGCGCTGACCTGCCTCACGATCACCGGCCTGTTCCTCGAGCGCAGCCTCCTGGTGCTGCCGAGCACGTACCTCGAGGACACCTTCCCGACGGTGCTGTTCCTGGTGACGAGCTTCGGCCTGTTCGCTGGGGGCCTCGGGGTGACGGTGCTCGCGGTCGGCTCGTTCCTGTCCAAGGTGCCGAGCGTGCCCGTGGCCGACCCCCGGCTCGACGAGCACCCGTGGGAAGGCCACATCCACGCGTTCGACGCCTCGCACGCCGCGAAGTGACGATGGTCCCTGCCGCGTCTCACCGCGTCGGGGGCTGATGTGCGCCTGACGGGCGGGCGCGCCAAGGGCCGTGTGCTGAAGGGCCGGATCCCTGCGGGGGTTCGGCCCACGTCGTCTCGGGTGCGGGAGGCGTTGTTCAGCGTGCTGGGCCAGGACCTGGCCGGCCAGCACGTGCTGGACGCGTTCGCGGGGTCGGGCCTGCTGGGCTTGGAGGCGTGGTCGCGGGGGGCGGTGGTGACCGCCATCGAGCGCGATCGACGGCACGCCGCGCTGGCGCGCACCCACGCGCAGTCCCTGGGGGCCGAAGGGGATGGCTGGTCGATCGTGGTGGGCGACGTCACGCGTGCTGCGGCGCGCTCTGGGCCGTTCGAGGGGATCCTGGCGGACCCGCCCTATGCTGATCCTCCGGAGCGATGGCTCGCGGTGCTGGCGCCCCACACGACGCGGTGGTTGGTGCTCGAGGCGGACAGCAAGGCGATGCTGCCGTCCCTGGTGGACCACCTGGTGCTGGACCGGCCGCGGCCGTTCGGCGGGACCACGCTGTGGGTGTACCGACGGGAGGACGGATGACGCTCTCCGAGGCCGTGGAGGCGCTGCGTGCCTGGGATCCAGGCACGGGGACGGGGCAGGTGAGGGCGGTGCCCCAGGGCCACGGGCTGCGGCTCGTGTTGGATCATCCGTCGGCCCGCAACGCGCTCGACGTCGGGATGATGGTGGCGCTCGGGGAGTGTGTCGCCGCCGTGCTCGCGGATGCGTCGCGCTCGTGGGTGTTGCTGGAGGCGACGCCCTGCGGGGCGTTCTGTGCAGGGGGAGACCTTCGGCAGGTCCAGGACGTGCTTTGGTCTGCGGAGGCGGGGACGGTGATGGCCGCGGCGATGCGGTCGATCACCCAGGCGCTGGCGGACGCGCCCGTGGTGGTGGTGGCCGACGTGCAGGGCGGGGCCTGGGCGAAGCGGCGCCTGCTCCTGTGGCAGTCGTGGATCGCGCTGCAGGACGAGCGCCCCACCGATGCCCGAAGCGCGCTCGCGGCGGCAGAGGACGCGTCGATGCCCTGGAGCCCACGCGACGAGTTCATGCGCCAGTCGGTCATCGTGGCGCTGGCCCGGCGCTACGGCGATCTGTCCACACTTGAGTCGGCGTGGGCGGCCGCCCGCCAGAGCCTGCAGCGGGTGGACGTCGATCTGTTCACGATCCTCCCGCTGAGTTCCCTGGTCTGCGCCGCCGCCCGGGTGGGAGACGACACGACGCTGCACGACCACTTCGCGCAGGCCCTTGAACTCGTCGGCCGGCTCGGCGACCCCCCTGTCTGGTCGGCGCACCTCCATTGGGCGGGCATTCAGCGCGGCATCCTGCTGAACCGACCTGAGGTGCTGCCTCCGCACGCCCACGCGCTCGTCGCGGCAGCCCCCCACAACCACCTGGCCGAGGCCATGGCGCACGCCGGGGGCGTCTGGGTCGCGGTCTTGGGCGGCTCCGTCGACCAGGAAGCGGTCGAAGAGGCGGCCCGATCCCTC
>JAUHWK010000418.1 GCA_030424555.1 bacterium
GGGCGACGGCGTCGTGGGACGGCTCGGGCAAGGTCCAGGCAAGGCCGGCCGCCACAGCACACGCGGTGGCGAACGCGAGGTAGGGAAGGCGCAGGTCGAACGTGCCCAGGGCGGCCCCCAGCAACGCCCCCACGGCCATGGCGACCAGGCGCCGGCTGGCGATGCGCGCCTCCCACGCTTCGTGGTCCGCCGCCTCGCCCGTGTCGCGCAGGTGGTCGTACAGCCAGGCGGTGTCCGCCCCCGAGCCGGTGGACATCCCGAACGCGAACCCGAGCTGGCCCAGCGCCAGGCCCCAGAACCCGTCGGCGGACGCGAACGCGACGGCGCCGAGACCCCACGCGATCGGCGAGGCGATCATGGCGTGTCGGCGTCCGAGGCGATCGGCGATCCAGCCCGTCGGGACCTCCAGCGCGAACACGGACGCGAAGTAGATCCCCTCCAGCACGAGGGCGTCGGCCAGTCCGACCGTGCCCGACAGGTACAGCTGGAACACGGGCAACCAGAACAGCAGGTAGCGGGCCGTGTGCCAGGCCATCAGCCGCCGCAGGACGGGGGACGCTGCGCTCACGCCTCGCCGATCACCCGGCCGCCGAGGTCGTAGTCGGCCGCTTGCGTGATCTCGACGTCGACCATCATCCCAGGGCGGATGTCGAGGTCGGTGACGTCCTCCAGGTCGAGGAGCACCTCGCCGTCGATCTCGGGGGCCTGGCCTGCGGTGCGGCCGGCGAGGACCCAGTCGTGCTCGTCGCTGAGGCCGTCCACCAGCACGCGCTGGGTGGTGCCGATCTGCGCCTGCATGTGGGCGCGGTGGATCGGCTGCTGGATCGCGAGCAGCGCGTCGCGACGGGCCTCCCGCACCGCGACCTCCACCTGATCGTCGCGCGACGCGGCGGGGGTGCCGGGCTCCTCGGAGTACGCGAACACGCCGACGCGGTCGAACCGGACCTCCTGCAGCCAGTCCGCGAGCTCCTGGTGCTCGGCGTCGGTCTCACCCGGGAACCCGGCGATGAACGTGGTGCGCAGGACCATCCCATCGATCTCGCGGAGCCGGCCCAGCAGGCGTCGTTGCTGGTCCTTGAGCACGTTGCGCCGCATGTCCCGCAGGATGCGGTCGGAGATGTGCTGCAGGGGCATGTCGAGGTACCGCAGGAGCTTGCCCCCGGCGCGGAAGCGGTCGAGCAGGTCGTCGGACACGTTCCACGGGTAGGCGTACATCAGGCGGATCCAGTCGATCCCGTCGATCGCCTCCAGGCCGTCCACCAAGGTGACCAGGCTGCGCTTGTCGCCGAGGTCGGTGCCGTACGAGGTGAGGTCCTGGGCGACGAGGACGAGCTCACGAATGCCCTGGTCGGCCAGGCGTCGGGCCTCGGCCAGGACGTCGTCCACCGGCCGGCTGCGCTGCTTGCCTCGGATGGTGGGGATGATGCAGAACGTGCAGGCCCGGTTGCAGCCCTCGGCCAGCTTGAGGAAGGCGGTGGCGCCGCGGGTCATCGGACGGCGGGACGCGGCGGTGTCCTCGTACAGGTGCGAGTGGCCGTGCCGGATGTAGGCGCGGTCGGGCAGCCCGCCGGTGATCGCGTCGGCCACGCGGTGGATGTCGGACGTGCCGAGGAAGGTGTCGACCTCGGGCAGCTCCTCGACCAGGTCCTTGCCGTACCGGGAGGGCAGACACCCTGCGACGATCAGCTTGCGACCTGGGTCGTCCTGCTTGAACTGCGCCATCTCCAGGATCGCGTCGACCGACTCCTGGGTGCTGGACTGCAGGAAGGAGCAGGTGTTGACGAGGTGGGCGTCGGCCGCCTCGGGATCGTCGGTGAGTTCCCAGCCCTTGTCGCGCAGCAGCCCGACCATCACCTCGGTGTCGACCGTGGCCTTGGGACACCCCAGCGAGGTGACATGGACCTTTCGATGCAGTGCGTTGGACATGGGGACCCCGTCGGCGAGCCGGGCTGTGTATCGCGGGGACGCCCGAGGCTCACTCCACGTACGATCCGAACGGGATGTCGAGCAGGAACTGCGAGTCACGCTGCCCGGGGCCGTACAAGGACTCGAAGTACTCGTCGCGGACGGTCTGGTCGGTCTTGAGCTGCTCGAGCAGGGTGCGGACGTCCTGGGTGTCGAGGCCGAGGTCTTCCAGCGCGCCGAACGCGGTGCCGGCGTAGGCGTCGAGGATGTCGACGGCGTGGTCGAAGCCGTCGCCGTTCTCCCGCATCTCTCCGGTCTCGGTGGACACGGTGTACACCTCGACCCGGTCTTCTTCGGGCGTGAAGGTGAGCACCCGCAGCAGCCCGCCACCGCCGTCGTTGTAGTCCTGGTAGTCGACCAGCACCTCGTGCACGGGCAGGCCGGCCGCGTTCACGCTCTCCTGCCGGAACTCCGCGTCGATGTGGCCGCAGTGGACGGACCACACGTTCTTGCGGGTGGACACCAGGCGCTCGTAGATCTCCTCGACGGGGACCGAGTCGGTGAACTGGGGGTTGCCGGCGAACAGGCCGACGGCGGCGTTCCACCGGCCGCCGAGGAACAGGTCGAGCGGGGCCGGCGCCATCTCGGTGATCCGGAAGTCGTACATCCACCGGTGGGTGGTGATCGCGAACAGGCGGTCGGGGTGGGCGTCCAGCATCTGCTCGGCCCAGGCGACCTCGTCTTCGGGGGGATCCATCGGCAGGTGCAGCCACGCGAGCTTGAGGCCCTCGGCGTCGAGCGTCTGCATGCTGCTCTCGCCGCTGGGGGAGCCGCCGGCGAACCAGGGCTGGTCGGCGAACAGATGGTTCCCGAACGCCTCCTTGTAGGCCGTCATCCCGCAGTCGAGCGTGGGCTTCTCGTCGGGGCGCGCCATGCAGGAGGTGTCGACGTCGGTGCTCCAGGTGCCCCACGTGCCGATGTCGTGGTTGGCCGGGCTGTACCCTTGGGGGATCCCGGCATCCCGCAGGCCGCCGAACGCCTGCTTGGCCGCGTCCCACTGGGCCGGGTCATCGCCGTCGTTGACGATGTCGCCGACGTGGCTCACGAAGCGAATGTCCAGGTCTTCGACGTGCTCGAGGATCCAGTCGCCGTGGCGCTGGAGCGTCTCGTGGAAGCGGTCCGCGTAGATCTGCGTGTCGGGGATGACCACCACGGAGAACGAGCCGGGGACCGCGTCGTCGGACTCGGTGTCGGTGTCGTCGCCCGGGCTGCTCGGGGAGCATGCGGCGAGCAGGAAGGGCAGGACGAATCGGAAGGGTCGGTCGGCGCGCATCACCACCTCGGCGGGGGGCGTTCTAGCACAGGGTGTGATGAGGCCCGTGTGTCGTCGGGGTGGGGATGGGGTCAACGGGCGGTGTCGATCCAATCCCCGGTGTCGGCGCTCGACCACGTGGCGTGGCACGCGTCCTGGCACCACGCCAGCCTCGTCTCGCAGCGGTCTGAGTGCCAGGGTCCACCGGTGTCGAACGGGCCGCTGTCGAGGATCCCGGTGTCGGTTCCGGCAGGGTCGCTGTCGGACCCGTCGGTGTCCGTGTCCTGGCCGTCGGAATCCCACCGGCCCTGGTCGGTGTCCGCGCCGGACGGAGGGGCCGCGTCGGAGTCGGAGTCCGCCGCGTCGGAGTCCGTGTCCCCGGTGTCGGTGTCGGTGTCGGTGTCGCCTGGTGGGATGGAGGGCGTGCCCGTGTCCGCTGGGGCGTCCTCGTCGACCAAGCACTCCAGGTACTCCTGGTGGCAGGTCTCCAGACAGGATTCGTACCCCCACCCATCGTCGAACATGGGGTCCCAGCCCCCATGGCAGTCGATCTGGCTGATCGACCACGACACGAACCCGAACAGGAAGGGCAACATGGTGCCTCCGCTGCCCGGCCCGTCGTCAGGCTAGCATGCCCTTCGACGGACCG
>JAUHWK010000025.1 GCA_030424555.1 bacterium
TCAAGGGGGCCGCCATCGAGCTCGGGCACCTCACCGCAGCGCAGTTCGACGCCTGGGTCCGCCCCGGGGACATGGTGGGCCCGATGAAGGCGGACGGGTGAAGCCCGCGATCCTGTCGACGCTGGGATGCCTGTGGCTGGGCGCGGCCCACGCCCAGGAGGCCGAGGCCCCTGAGGCGGTCGACGATCCGCTACCGTCCACGGAGGCGGAGACCCCCGTCGCGGAGACCCCCGCTGAGGACGGAGGGGAGACGGCGATCGGCCGAGACGAGACGGGCGAGGAGCCGCCGCTGGAGCCCACCTCCGAGCTCCCATGGGACGGGCCGGGCAGTCCCGACGCCGACCCCACGCCCCCCCCGGGTGCGTTCCCTACAGGGCCGGGCGTCGAGGAGCCGGAGCCGGAGCCGCTGGCGGTCCCGGGCCTGGAGAAGAAGCGTTCCTCGCGGCGCATCTACCCCCGCAAGCTGTACCGGGACCGGTCGGAGCCCCACACCTGCGACGTGCGCGCGGTGCTCGACGATCGGGGACGCCCGGTCGAGATCCAGCCGGACGGCTGCGTCGACGAGCCGCTGTACGAGCACACCGTCAAGCGCGTGCTGAAGGACCGCTGGGTCAAGCCCACGCCGCCTGGGGCGGTGGTGCCGGTCTCGGTCACCTACGTCCCGCCCGTGGATGCCATGGGCTACCCCGAGGCGTCGTACTTCCGGCGGCGCGATGGGGTCGTGTGCCGGGCCCACGTCGAGATCGAGATGGACGGCTCGGCGTCGATCGCGCGCAGTGAGGGGCGGTGCGGGCTGGTGCTCGACACGCTCCCGGCCACGCCCGAGGCGGTCCCCCGCGGTCCCGTCCCCGAGGTGTGTACGCTCACGTTCCTCGCCAAGGACGGCGCAGCCACCGAGATCGAGCGGTTCCGGTGTGGGCTGCACCTGTGGAAGCCCAGCCTCGCGGTCGTGCGTGCGCTGCAGTGGCCCCACAGCGCCGACCGGTCGGCGGGTCCCCAGCCCTGGTCCGTGATCCTGCAGTTCGACGGGCCCACCGCCGCGGAGTGAGCCGCGGAGTGAGCTGCGGAGTGAGGCCCGGGCGAGGCGAGGGTCAGGCGGTGTAGGGCCGGGGCGGGGTGCCCAGGGCCGCGAGCAGCTCGCCGACCGATGCCACCGTGCCCACCTCGAGCGCCCGGCAGATCTGCGCGTGGCCGATGCTGACCTCGCGCAGGCCCGGCAGGCCACGCAAGCCCACCAGGTTGTGGCGGTCCAGATCGTGGCCGGCGTTGACCGCCATGCCCGCCTCGACGGCCGCTTGGGCCGCGGCGAACACCTCGTCGGTGCGGCGCGCCTGGGCGTCGGTGCCCCAGGCCCAGGCGAACGGGCCGGTGTACAGCTCCACGCGCTCGATGCCCGTGGCGGCCGCCTGCGCCATCGGGGCGGGATCGCAGTCCATGAAGATCGACACCCGGATGCCGGCCGCGCGCAGCGCCTCGACGGTGGGGACGAGGGTGTCGTGGTCGTCGGGGAAGGCGTAGCCGTGGTCGCTCGTGACCTCGCCGGGACGAACCGGCACGAGGGTGCACTGGTCGGGCTGCACGGCGAGCACCTGGGAGACGATCTCCGGGTGGTTCTCGCACTCGATGTTGAGCTCGACGCCAGGGTGGTGGGCGCGCAGGTGCTCGGCGACCGGGACGATGTCGTCGTACCGCACGTGGCGTTGATCGCGCCGCGGGTGGATCGTGATGCCCTGGGCGCCAGCCGACAGCACCCGGTCCACACTGGACAGGAGGTCGGGCGCGTTGCTGCCCCGCGAATTCCGTATCAGCGCGTACTTGTTCACATTGACGGACAGGGCGACGGTGCCCATCCTGCCTCCAGGACGGCCCGCACCTCGACGTGACGGGCCCGCTCGGGGTAGCCTCCCCGCGGCGTCCAGCCCATCGAACAGGAGCGCAACGGCGTGGGAACGCGCACCCGGACGGTGATGTTCACGGACCTCGCGGACTACACCGCGGCGGTGTCGCGGTCTGATCGGGAGGGCATCCGCCGCCTGCTCACCGCGCACGAAGACATCGTGCGCCCGATCGTCGCCCGGTTCGACGGCCGAGTGGTCAAGAACCTCGGCGACAGCTTCATGTGCTTGTTCGAGGCCGCCACCGACGCCCTGCGCTGCGCGCTCGACATCCAGGACACGGTCGAGCGGGGCGACAGCGGGATGCGCATCCGGATCGGGATGACCACCGGCGACGTCGAGGAGATCTCCGGCGATGCGTTCGGCGACGCGGTCAACCAGGCCGCGCGCATCCTCGGCAAGGCGCCCGCCAGCGAGGTGTGGTTCGGACCGGGCACGCGCCAGTGCATGAACGCCGCCGAGATCCCCTGGGAGAGCGTCGGACGCCTCGCACTCAAGGGCATCCCTGGCGAGGTCGACGTGTACCGCGCCGTGCCCGCCCACCGGTGCCGGCTCCCAGACCCGATCACCGTCGCGCTCAAGCGCCGGCGGCTGATCCGCATCGTCCGAGGGCACGAGGTCCCCAACCGGCTCCCACGGGAGGCGCAGATCCTGCTCGAGGGCTTCCTCCCCGGCTCCACGGAGCTCCAGGACGTCCTCGCGCGCTTGCCGGTCACGGTCGAGCCCGCTCAGCTGCACCTCGCGGTCTACCACATCAGCCCGGCGGACCGGCACACCTGGAGTGCTGCGGGCCGGGGCCTCGTCGTGGGCAGCTCGGAGGCGATCGAGCAGGCGGTGTTGGACGCCTCGCGTATCGCCAAGGCGCGGTCGGGCTCCGACACCCTGGTCCTCGACCTGGACGCGCCCCCGATCACGATGATGGCCCTCAGCGGCATCGCGCTGCCCGCCGTGCCGCTGAGCGACGTGGTCGCGGCGTACGCGTACGATCTGCAGTCGGACGGCGTGTGGTCCAACGAGGCGGATCAGGCCGTGCTGCGGATCGAGGTCGATCAAGGCGGCGCCTGGGTCCGCGCACGCACGCCCGGGCTGTCGCTCGACGGCCGCGCGATCCCGATGGACGATCGCCTCGCGCTGGCCGACGGCGCCCGGCTGGTCAGCCCGGCGGGGGATCTGGTGTTCCACGCACTCGAGGACGGCTACGCCGGGGTGCTGGTCGGGGGATCGGGGCGCTCGGTCGGGGTCCACGACGGCGAGAGCATCGAGATCGGGCGTGAGCCCTCTCCGCCGGGCTTGGCGTTCCCCGAGCGCCGCGGGGCCCTCAACGTGCGGTGGTGTCCGGGTGCCCGGGCGGCGCGTGCGCGGGCGGGGGGCTTCACGCTGGATCGGGCGCTGGCCGGTCGGCGTCAGGCGGCGATCGGGGCCGAGCGCGGCCACCTGCGGGTCACGCCGATGCACGAGCGGTGTCCGACCTTCTTGCTCCGCCGCTCCGGCCGTCGCCTGGAGCGCCTCACCGAGACCACCGAGGCGGGCTTGGGCGACCACGTGGTCGTCGGCACCAACGTGATCTCGCTCCGTCACCCCGACGAAGCCTGACCCGTCGCACGGAGGACGCCCGTGCGGCTGGTCGTGACGGAGAAGCCCGCGGTCGCGCGGGATCTTGCGCGGGCGCTGGGGATCCAGGGCCGCCGCGACGGGTGGATCGAGGGCGACGGCGTCCGGATCACCTGGTGCCGCGGACACTTGCTGGAGCTCGCCGATCCCGATCACTACGATCCGGACTGGAAGCCCTGGCGGGCCGAGACCTTGCCGATGGTGCCGGACCGGTTCGCGCTGCGGGTCCGCCAAGGCGCCGAGCAGCAGTGGGCGGTCGTCGAGCGCCTGATGCGGGACCGGGGCGTGTCCGAGGTGATCAACGCGTGCGACGCGGGGCGCGAGGGGGAGCTGATCTTCCGCTACGCCTACGACCACGCCGGCTGCGCCCACCCCGTCCGCCGCTTGTGGACGTCCTCCCTCACCGATGACGCGCTGAAGGACGCGTGGGCTCGGCTGCGGGACGGGACCGCCTACGACCCCCTTGCGGACGCGGCCCGGTGCCGCTCGGAGGCGGACTGGCTGGTGGGGATGAACGCGACCCGGGCGCTCACCCTGGCCAACCGGGCAGCCGGAGGCGACGCCTTGCTCAGCGTCGGGCGGGTTCAGACACCGACCCTGGCGATGATCGTCGGCCGCGATGCCGAGATCGAGGCCTTCGTTCCCGAGACCTACTGGCGCCTCAAGGCCACCCTGCACGCGGAGGCCGGGGCGTGGACGGGGACGTTCACCCGCGAGCCCGCCTCCGATGTCGACACCCGGCGAGGGGTCCGGGAAGAGGACACGCCGGGGGCCGAGCGGCTGGGGAGCGCGGAGGAGGCCGCGCAGGTGGCCGACGCGATCCGGGATCGGGAGGGCACGGTGGTGACGGCGCGGCGCAGGGAGCACCGGGAGCGTCCTCCGCTGCTGTACGATCTGACCTCGCTCCAGCGGCGGGCCAACCAGCGCTACGGGCTGAGTGCGCAGCGGACCCTCGAGGTGGCCCAGGCCCTGTACGAGCGGCACAAGCTGCTGACCTACCCGCGGACCGATGCCCGCCACCTCACCCGCGATGTCGCCGCGGAGCTGCCGGACGTGGTGCGCGGCGTGGGACGGCTGCCGGTGTATGCGCAGGTGGCCACCGACCTGCTGTCGGCGCCGCTGCGTCTGGACAAGCGGGTGGTGGACGATGCGGAGGTGGGCGATCACCACGCGATCCTCCCCACGGGCCGCACGCCCGATCCGTCGCGCCTGTCGGCGGACGAGAAGCGTGTGTTCGACCTGGTCGTGCGCCGGCTGCTCGCCGCGCTGTCGGCCGACGCGCGGTTCGCCTTGGCGACCCTGGTGGTGGCGGTGTCTCCGGACCCGGGGCGGCCGCTCCCCGCCACGGTGACCGCACCGGTTCACCTGCAGGCGCGCGGGCGGGTGTGCCTGGATCCGGGCTGGCAGGCGGTGGATCCCCCCAAGAAGCGCTCGGACAAGGACCTTCCCGTGGTGGAGGCCGACGACCCGGTGCGGGTGGGGGAGACCGAGACCCCTGAAGGCTGCACCCGGCCACCTCGGCCCTACGACGACGCCTCCATCCTCAAGGCGATGGAGACGGCGGGACGGTCGCTGGACGAGGCGGCGCTTCGACGGGCGCTGCGGGGGGCCGGCCTCGGCACGCCCGCCACCCGGGCCTCCATTCTGCAGACCCTGCTCGATCGCCGGTACGTGGTGCGCGAGGGCAAGGCGCTTCGGGCGACGGACGCGGGCAAGGCGCTGATCGAGGTGCTGCCTGCCGACGAGCTGCGGAGCGCGGAGCTCACGGGACGATGGGAGCAGCGGCTGACGGACATGGCGGAGGGGCGGGAGTCGCGGGCCGCGTTCATGCGGGACGTCGCGGAGCACCTCCATGGCCTCGTGTCGGCGATCGCCACGGCACCGATGGTCACGACCGTGGCAGGTCCTGCGCGGGAGCAGGGGCCCAGCCTGGGAGCCTGTCCCGCCTGCGGCACCCCCGTGCGCGCCAGGGGGCCGGTCTACACCTGCGAGACCGGTCGCTCCTGCCCGTTCGTCGTGTTCGCGACGATGTCGGGGCGGTCGATCAGCGTGCGGATGGTCAAGGCGCTGCTCAAGGACGGCCGGAGCCCGGTGGTGAAGGGCTTCAAGAGCCGTCGCACCGGCAAGGCGTTCGAGGCCGGCTTGATGGTGCGCGACGACCACACCGTCGGGCTGTGGTTCCCCGACGCCCCCGAGGCGCCGTCGAGGGCACCCGCACCCGATCGGTCGACGGATCGGGCTGCGGGACGCGGCGAGGACGGGGGCGCGCAGGGAGCACCGCCTGGGGCGTCCGATCCGGTGGGGATGGCGTGCCCCGCGTGCGGAGAGGGACACCTGGTCGCGGGACGCGCTGCGTGGGGATGTTCGCGCTGGCGGGATGGCTGCGGGTGGCGCCTGCCATTCGAGGCGTCGGGACGGCGGTTGCAGGGTGCCGAGGCCGTCGACCGGGTGCGCCGGGCCCAGCGGGCGGCTGAGGCTGGACGCTCGGTTGACACGTCGAAGCCAGACCCGCGGTAGGAACAGGGCTGCCCACGCGTGAGGTCCCCATGATGCTGCGCTCCGAGTCCCGTTCCGCCGCCCTCCGTCTCCTGTCTCTCCCCCGCGGTGCGGTGGCCTGGGGGGTCGTGGCCGCTGTCGCCGTCGGCTGCGCCAAGGACAAGGACGGCTCCTCCGACACGGACACCGACACCTCCGGCGACTCGGACGACACGGCCGATTCGACCCCGCAGGACGTCGACCTCCGGTTCCGGGTTCGCGGCGTGGGGACGGATGGCTTCTCCGATCTCGCGGGCGCCACCTGCGAGTGGACCCAGCGCTCCGGGGAGAGCTTCCAGCAGCCGGTCACCGACGTGACGGACGCGGAGGGCTTCTGCACCCTGACGGTTCCCGAGGACCGATCCACCGTCACCGTGCGCGTCTCGTTGGCAGACCATGTCGATGTGCTGGCGGCTGGCTTCCCCACCCGGCCGTTCGATGCGTCGGCCCCGGAGAACTCCACCACCGGCATCGTGATGTTCACCGAGGACCAGGCCGATCAGACCTACGAGGCCTTCCAGCTCACCCGCGACACCAGCAAGGGCTACGTGACCGCGGTCGCCACCTGGCTGCCCAGCGGGCAGGGCGCCTTGCAGCCGATCGGATGCGTGGAGATCGACGCCTCCGCCGCCAGCCCGGAGATCGAGGTGTACCTGGGCGGCATCCCGAACACGCCCAGCGAGCGTGACACCACCGACCCCCAGCTCGGCACCTGGATGGCGTTCGACATCACCCCCGGATCCTACGCGTTCGAAGCGACGATCGAAGGGGGCGCGTCCCGCACCGTCACCGTGCCGGTGCTCGCCAACACGTTCACGAACATCCCGCTGTTCTTCCAGGCCGCGTCCAACCCGACGCCGTCGAACTGCGACTGAGGTGCGGGCCCCACCTCAGGGGGGCGCCGCGCCGACGTGGTACATCAGGACGTCCCGGCTGTGGGGCCGCGTAGGGTCTGCCGTGATCTGTCGGCGCCTGCGGCCGAGGCCGGCGGAGGCATGACGTGACCGCCCCCAGCCCGACCCACGACCGGTTCCACCGGGCCGTCCTCGATCTCCAGGACCGCATCGTCGAGGCCCTCCAGGCGCGCGACCCCGGCCTGGAGGTGGTGGAGGACCCGTACCGCCGCACCGATCATGCTGGGGATCCCGGGGGTGGCGGACGCACCCGGGCGCTTCGTGGCACCGTGATCGAGGCCGGTGGGGTCAACGTCAGCGCGGTGTACGGGGCGTTGGATCCCCGGTTCGCCGAGCAACTGGGCGGGGCAGGAGACGATCGCCTCTGGGCGGCGGGGATCAGCCTGATCCTCCACCCGCGCAACCCGCGCGTGCCCACCGTCCACATGAACTTCCGGATGATCGCCCTCGGGGACCGCACCTGGTTTGGCGGAGGCGCCGACCTCACGCCGTTCTACCCCCACGAAGGCGACTTCCGACACTTCCACCGCACCTGGCGCGATGCCACCGCGCCCTTGGGGACCTGGGACGCGTGGAAGGCGGCGTGCGATGCCTACTTCGTCAATGCCCACCGCGACGGGGAGATGCGGGGCATCGGGGGCGTGTTCTTCGACCACTGGCGGCGAGGGACCCTGGCGGAGGACGCCGACACCGTGCTGGCGCTGTCCGAGCACTTCCTGCCCTCGTACCTCCCGATCCTCGACGCCCGAAAGGACGAGGCGTTCGACGCCGACGACGAGGCGTTCATGCTGTTCCGGCGCGGGCGGTACGTGGAGTTCAACCTCCTCCACGATCGGGGGACCGTGTTCGGGCTACGGAGCAACGGGCGCACCGACTCCATCCTGGTCAGCCTGCCGCCTCGGGTGACGTTCGGGTACCGATGGGCTCCGGCGTCAGGATCGGTCCACGCGCGGATGATGGACGGTTATCGCCCGAGGGACTGGCTGGATCCGGAGGCGTCGTGAAGCGGTTCGAGTACCTCGTGGCCTACGTCGAGCACGGGCGCGTGCTGGAGGCCAATGGGTTCTGGCAGGGCACCATCCCGCAGGGCGAGCCGGGGGCGGAGGAGAGCTGCCCCGATCAGGGGTCGTGGCTCGCAGAGGCTGGCGCCCAAGGGTGGGAGCTGGTGGCGCTCGACCCGGAAGAGACCGGCACGGCGCGCCTGTACTTCAAGCGCACGCGCGAGGGCTGACGTGGGACTCGTCTACCCGGACCGCGCGGCGGATCCCGATGCCTGGGCCCGCACGCTGGGGGTGTCGCGCGACGCCGTCGACCTGTGGATCGACGCGGACGTGATCGACCTGCACTGCGACATGGAGGTGCCCGTCCGCTTGTTCGGGTACGACCCGACGCGGCGCCATGGTCCCTGGACCCGTCCGATCCCGTTCTTTGGCCACACGGACTACCCGCGCCTGCGCGAGGCCTGCTTCACGGGCGTCTGCTACGACCTGGCCACCAACGTGTTCCGCCCCGAGCGAAACCGGCAGCGGATCACGCTCGCCAACGTGGCGCGCTGCAAGGCGCAGATCGCGGCACACCCCACCGAGCTGGGCCTGGCTCGGACCGCTGCGGACTACGACGCCATCGTGGGGGAGGGGCGCACGGCGTTCTGGCTGACGATCCAGGGGGGCAACGCGCTCGCCCACGACCCGTCGGTGCTGGACGGCCCGCTGGGCCAGGACATCCACCGGATCACCTTGGTTCACCTGTCCACCTCGGTGCTCGGCGGATCGAGCTCGCCCAGCCAGGCCGATGCAGGGATCACCGCGCGCGGACGGGCCTTCGTCGAGGCGTGCAACCGCAACCACATCCTGGTGGATCTCGCCCACGCTGGACGCACCACGTTCTTCGGCGCGCTGGAAGCCCACACGCCCGACCTGCCGCCCGTCGTCACCCACACGGGCGTGTCCGGGGTGCGGCCGCACTGGCGCAACCTGGACGACGAGCAGATCCGTGCGATCGCGGATCGGGGCGGGGTGGTCGGCATCATGTACCAGGGCAACTTCCTCGCGGAGGTACCGGCCGGGTTCGCGGCGCCACGCAGTGCCGTGCTCGACCACATGGAGCACGTGATCGACGTCGCAGGGGAGGGCGCGGTGGCGCTCGGCACCGACTACGACGGGATGATCACCCCCCCGACCGACCTGACCGACATCACCGAGCACCCCCGCCTGGTGCAGGACATGCTGGACCGCGGGTGGTCCGAGGATCGGATCCGGGGCGCGCTGGGGCGCAACTACCTGCGGGTCGTCCGGTCGGTGCGCCCTGGGGCGGGCGACGGGTGAGCGCACCGCGCCTGTGACATCGCTGGATTGACAGGATGTCGGGCGCCATCGGGCGCCGACGGGCCGGGTGACAGGTTGTCCGAGTCGGCGTGTGGATCCTGCCCCTGAAGGCGTTCTCTCGGTTTGGCACGCGGGCTGCATGGGCTCCGCCGGAGCAGGAGCCTTTCGATGGACGAGCCCGTCGACAGCATGGTGAGCACGGCCGGCGCCCCCGGGGGCGCAGGGGCGGCCCGGGCGTGGATCGCGCCAGCGGTGGCGGTGGCGATCGGTGGGTTCGCTGCGTTCGCGCTCAACCTCGGCATCGGCCGGGTGGTCGGCGTGCCCGAGGTCGGGGCTGGCGATCCACCGCTGTCGGTCGCTGCGGCGGAGGCGGGCAAGGGCGCTGCGTCCAAGGGCGCGGAGGCCGCGGGTGGGTCGGAGGGCGCTGCGGAGCGCACCCCGTCGGATGCTGCGGCTGCGCTCGATCGCACGCCCCGGCTGTCCGAGTCGGCCTATCTGGACGGCATCCTGGCCCGGAACCTGTTCGACCCGTCCCAGATCGGCGTGAAGGCGCCCGAAGAGGCCGGAGCCACGGGCGAGCAGCAGACGGAGCTCAAGGTCACGCTGATGGGCACCATCGTCAGCCAGCCGGCGGCCTACTCGGCCGCGTTCATCGTCGAAGAGGGCCAGTCCAGTGCCTGGGCCTACGGCATCGGCCAGAAGGTCCAAGGTGCGGAGATCGTCGAGATCCTGGTCGACCGCGTCCGCCTGCGCCGCAACGGCGAGGACGAGTGGCTGAGCATGGGCGGGAAGGTCGAGCCCGAGCGCCGTGGCTCTGCGATCCAGCCCCGCACGCCCGTCGAGGAAGGCGGGGAGGTCGAGCAGGTCTCCGACAACGAGTTCGTGCTGGAGCGCTCGATGGTCGAGGAGCAGCTCAACGACCTCGAGTCGCTCGCGCGGATGGGACGCGCCCTGCTGCACCGCGGACCCGACGGCGAGTACGACGGCTACCGCCTCTCCGCGATCCGCCGTGGCTCGCTGCCCGACCAGATCGGCATTCGCAACGGCGACATCATCCACAGCATCAACGGCATCGAGATGAACAGTCTCGAAGGCGCGATGGAGGCGTACGAGAAGCTTCGCAATGAGTCGAAGCTCGACGTCGACGTCACCCGCCGGGGCCGCACCGAGAAGCTCTCTTACTCCATTCGCTGATTTCCACGGGACGATCCATGCCATTCCGTTCGTTCGAGCCACCCGGCGCACGCCGCTTCCTTGGGTTGGGTCTGTTGACCCTCCTGTCGGGAACGGCGTGGGCACAGGACGCGGTTCCCGACAACCCGCCGCGCCCCGGGGGGGCCCCGCCCACGCAGACCCCGCCCGATCTCGATGGCGCCGCCACGGTCGACATCAACTTCGTGGATGCCGACCTGCTGAGCATGGTCAAGTACTTCGCCCGCGCCACCAAGCGGAACTTCGTGCTCCAGGACACCCGGGAGCTCGAGGGCAAGAAGATCACGATCATCTCCAACCGCAAGGTCTCGCCTGCGGCGGCCTACGAGGCGTTCATGTCCTCGCTGGAGGTCCACGGGCTGAGCGTCGTGCGTGTCGGCAGCATGTACAAGATCATCGACGCCGGCGACGCCCAGAAGAAGCCGGGTGAGCCTGGCGAGGGTGGCGTGATCCGGGCGACCGATCAGTACATCACCCAGATCATCCAGCTGCAGAACGTCAGCGTGAAGGACGTCCGCGAGATCGTGGACAACCTGGCGAGCGAGAACGCCAAGGTCCTGGCCTACGCCCCGGCCAACACCCTGATCCTGACGGACACCGGCCACAACATCCGTCGCATCTACGACATCGTCAACCAGCTCGACGTGGCCGCGCCCAAGTCGAGCCTCGTCATCTACCCGATCGCGTACGCGGAAGCGGACCAGATCAAGCAGCTCATCGAAGAGCTGTATGGCACGGCGGAAGACACCGAAGTTGAGGACAACTCGGCGGCGGCGCGACGCCGCCGCCGTCGACAACGACGCCGCAACAACAACGACGACGACGAGGGCGTGACGGCCGGCGAGGAGTCCAACTTCATCGCCAAGGTGCTGTCGGATGAGCGCACGAACAGCCTGATCATCATCGCCAACGAGCAGGGCCACGAGGCGGTCAACGACCTGATCGGCAAGATCGACGTGAACGTCGATCCCACCACCCGCAGCCAGATCTACGTGTACCGGCTGGAGCACGCCAAGGCGGAGGACGTCGCGAGCGTGCTCCAGGACCTGTCGCAGGAAGGCGGCCGGGGCGGCGACGACCAGGTGGATCCCCGCGTGGCGGCAGCCCGGGCCCGGGCCCGGCAGAACCAAGGCGCGGACAGCGGCCAGGATGGCGACGCCAACGACCAGGGTGCCACCGCCGTGTTCGACAGCGGGATGCGCATCGCGCCCGACGAGAACACGAACAGCCTCGTGATCATCGCGAGCAAGGACGACTACCAGGTCATCGAGACCGTCATCCGTGAGCTGGACACCAAGCGCAAGCAGGTGTTCGTCGACGCGGTCGTGATGGAGATGAGCAGCCAGGACGGGTTCGACTTCAACCTCGGCTACCACTTCCCGGTGCCGTTCGGCGGGGACACGACCTCGTTCGCGTCCAACCAACTCGGGGCCAACAGCCTCGGGTTCGACCCCACCTCGCTCACCGGCCTCGCCGCCGGCGTGTTCGGCCAGACCGTCGGCGTGCCGATCGTCAACCCGACGGATGGCTCGGCGACCACGCTGGACATCCCGGCGTTCGGCATCGCGCTCAACGCGCTCAAGTCCGACCAGCTCACCAACATCGTGTCCTCGCCGAGCCTGCTGGCCCTCGACAACGAGGAGGCGAAGATCGTCGTGGGTCGCAAGATCCCGTTCCCGACCAGCAACGGCCTCAACTCGCTGGGTCAGCCGGTGATCAGCTTCCAACGCGAGGATGTGGCCATCACGCTGGAGATGACCCCGCGCATCAACTCCGAGAACTTCGTCACGCTCGAGCTCAAGGTCGAGGTGCAGGAGATCGAGGAGGGCAGCGGAGGCGGCGACGTGGTGAGCCAGGGCGGCTTCATCACCTCCAAGCGGGAGATCGAGACGGTCGCGCTGGTGGCGGACAACGAGACCGTCGTGCTCGGCGGCCTGGTCTCCACCACCGAGACCGAGAGCGAGGACAAGATCCCGCTCCTGGGCGACATCCCGATCCTCGGCGCCTTGTTCCGCAACAAGAGCAAGACCAAGCGCCGGTCCAACCTGATGATCTTCCTCACGCCGCACATCATCGACGACGAGGAGGACATGCGCGAGGTGATGCGGGTGAAGGAGGCGCAGCGCGCCGAGTTCATGCGTCGCTTCTACGGCAAGAGCCAGGACGAGGCCTACGCCGAGATCCGCCGCCTGCTCCAGTACAGCATGAACGAGGTGGATCGCCCCAGCGTGTACCGCGGGCCTGCGACCATCGCGTCCACCGTCACCCTCGATGGCGAGCCGATCTCGTCGGCCGCCCGCGACGAGGTTCGCGACGAGCTCGACGCCTCCCGTGGGGCCGAGCCCGGGGTTGGGGCGGGCGAGCTCCCGCGCGGCGAAGCGGTCGACATCCAGCTTCCGGCGGCGCCCGAGGCCCCGGTCGATCCCGACGCATTGCCGGCGGTGCCCGACGGCGAGGACGACGACGGCGAGGACACGGCCGCGCCCGATGCGTCCACCGACACCGCGGACGGGGAGGACTGATGCCCGTCCGTCGCACCACGCTCGAGGACAGCCTCGCGGCCAAGGGCGTCACCCCGCCCTCCATGGCCCGCGTGCGTGCGCTCGCCACCAAGCAGGAGCTGACCTTCCCGGAGGCCCTGCTGGCGTCGGACGAGGTTGAGGCCCTCACCGTCGCCGAGGCCTTCGCCGAGGCGTCAGGGCTCCCGATCGTGCCCGTCATCGATGCGGACCGTGTCGAGGTGGATCGGCTGATCTCCTTCCCGCTGTCGATGGCCCGCGACCGCCGGGTCCTCCCGCTCTGGATCGACCGGGGGGCGCTGGTGGTGGCGTTGGCCCATCCCTCCGCGCTGGAGCTGCTCGACGATCTGCGGGTGATGCACGGCCTGCCCGTGCGCCCGGTCCTCGCCCCGCGCGATGTCCTGTCCAAGGCGATCAACGACGCCTACGACCGCGCCGCAAAGTCCGCGACCGACATCCTGGACGACGTGGACGAGGGCGGCGTCAAGGAGGACGACGACCTGTCGCTGGAGGACGCCGAGCTGCTCGACGACCCCAACCAGGCGCCGATCATCCGGTTCGTGAACGCGCTGCTCAGCCAGGCGATCAAGGAGCGGGCCTCGGACATCCACATCGAGCCGTTCGAGAAGGACCTGGTGTGCCGGTTCCGGATCGACGGCGTGCTGCACGAGAAGCACCGTCCGCCGTTCAAGCTGCGCAACCCGATCGTGTCCCGCATCAAGATCATGGCGGGCCTCAACATCGCCGAGAAGCGCCTGCCGCAGGACGGCCGTATCCGGCGTTCGCTGGGCGATCGCGAGATCGACCTGCGCGTGAGCACCGTGCCCGTGCGGCACGGCGAGCGGGTCGTCATGCGAATCCTGGAGAAGGGCCAGGCGTTCAGCCTCGACAAGATCGGGATGGGTGGGCCGATGCTCACCGAGTTCCGCAAGATCATCCGCAAGCCCCACGGCATCCTGCTCGTCAGCGGTCCGACCGGCTCGGGTAAGTCCACCACGCTGTACTCGGCGATCGCCGAGATCAACGAGCCCGACCTCAACATCCTCACCATCGAGGATCCGGTCGAGTACGAGGTCTCCGGCATCGGCCAGGTCCAGGTCAACCACAAGATCGACCTGACCTTCGCCAGCGCGCTTCGCGCCTTCCTCCGCCAGGATCCCGACGTCATCCTCGTGGGCGAGATCCGCGACCGAGAGACCGCCGAGAACGCGGTCCAGGCCTCGCTCACCGGCCACATGGTGTTCTCCACCATCCACACCAACGACGCCGCCGGTGCGTTCGCCCGCCTCACGGACATGGGGGTGGAGCCGTTCCTGGTCGCGTCCTCGCTGGCGGGCGTGCTCGCCCAGCGCCTCGTGCGTCGCCTGTGCTCGGAGTGCCGCGAGGCCTACGACCCCACCGACGAAGAGCTCCGCGACGTCGGCCTGTCCCGCAAGGACATCGAGGGACACACGATCTACCGGGCGTACGGCTGCGATGCCTGCCAGGGCGTGGGCTACCGCGGCCGAATCGGCATCTACGAGTTCCTCCCTGCGTGGGAAGAGGTCAAGCAGCTGGTCATCGCCAACGCCGACGCGGGCGTGGTCAAGCGCAAGGCGGTCGAGCTCGGCATGCGGACGCTTCGCGACGACGGGTACCGCAAGGTGTTGGACGGCGTGACGACCCTCGACGAGGTCCTGCGCGTGACGCAGGTCGACACCGTCGAGAACGAGGCCTGAGATGCCCGTCTTCGAGTACAAGGGCTTCGACGGGGGAGGGGCGGCCGCCGCGGGCGTGATCGAGGCGGACACCGCCAAGATCGCCCGGGGGCGCCTGCGCCGTCAGGGCGTGTTCCCGACCGAGGTCAAGGAGCAGACGGGCAAGGCGACGGAAGGCAGCGGTCTCAACATGGAGATCGACGTCGCCCAGTACCTCGAGTTCATCACGGCGCGGGACGTGGCGAACACCACCAAGCAGCTCGCCGTCTTGATCGGCGCGAGCGTGCCGATGTCCGAGGCGCTGTCGGCGCTGGTCGACCAGACCGAGAAGAACAAGCTCAAGATCGTGCTCAGCCGGGTGCGAGAGCGCGTCAACGAGGGCGTGCCCCTGGCGGACGCCCTGTCCGAGCACCCCAAGGTGTTCGACACGCTGTTCGTGTCGATGGTCCGCGCGGGCGAGCGCACGGGCGCGCTGGCCGAGGTCCTCAACCGCCTGTCCAAGTTCGCGGACGCGAGCGTCAAGCTCCAGGGCCAGGTGGTCTCGGCGCTGGCCTACCCGATCCTGATGAGCATCGTCGGGCTGCTGATGATCGTCGGCATCTTCGTGGGCGTGATGCCGCAGATGCGCACGATGTTCAAGGCGTTCGGCTCCGAGGACGAGCTGCCGCTCGTCACCCAGATCGTGTTCTTCTTCGGCGACACGCTGGTGGGCTACGGCTGGATCTTCCCGGTGCTCGCGGTCGGTGGGTACTGGATGTTCCGCCGCTGGGTCGCGACCCAGGCGGGCCGGGAGCGGTGGGACAACCTCAAGCTCACGGTGCCCGCGGTGGGCAAGCTCAACCGCCAGGTCGCGGTGTCCCGCTTCTGCCGCACGCTCGGCACCTTGCTCGTGTCGGGGGTGCCCATCCTGAGCGCGCTCGCGATCGTCCGGGACGTCGTCGGCAACGTGATCATCGCCGAGGCGATCACCGCGGCCAGCGTGAACATCCAGGAAGGCCAGGGGATCGGGCGCCCGCTCGAGGAGTCCGGCCAGTTCCCGCCGATGGTCGTGCACATGGTGCGCGTCGGCGAGCGCACTGGCGAGCTGGAGCGCATGCTCAACCTCGTCGCCGACGCCTACGAGGAAGAGGTCGAGAACACGGTCAAGGCCGTGACCAGCCTGCTCGGCCCGCTCGCGATCATGGTGATGGGTGGCGTCGTGTTCTTCGTCGCCCTGGGCATGCTGCTGCCGATGCAGGAGCTGTCCAACGCCATCCGCTGACCGGTCCCGTGAAGAATCCTGTCCCAACCCCGTCGAACCCCTCAGCATCCCGAACCCGTCCTGCCCCTGGAGGCCCCATGCGCACCGACGCCCCCGACACCCGACTCGACGCCCTCGTCCGCCGCCTCGCGGATGCGCGCGCCGCCCGCACCCGCAACGGCCGTCGGGCCCGCCGCGGCATGACCCTGATGGAGGTGATGATCGTCATCGCGATCATCCTGCTGCTGATGGGTGCGCTCACCTACGGCCTGGTCGGCATGTTCGGCGAGGCGCAGTCCGACACGGCCTCGCTGATGATCGCGCGGATCAACGAGAAGGTGCAGATCTACAAGGTCAAGAAGCGCCAGCTCCCCGACGACCTGGCCGATGTGTTCCGCGGCGAGGATCCGCCGATGGACCCGTGGGGCAACCCGTTCGTCTACCGCAAGGGCGGTGGGGCCGACGGCTACGACATCATCTCCTACGGCGCCGATGGCCGCGAGGGCGGCACCGGCAACGACGCCGACATCAAGCTCAGCGAGATGGGCCACTGATGACACCCTGCCCGGCCGGTGCGGGTGTCCGGCCGTCGCGCCTCCCTCACGGGACGGGGCGGCGGCAGGGTGCGCGTGGGCGGCGGGGCATGACCCTGATGGAGATCCTGGTGGCCCTGGCGATCATCGTCGGGGTGACCGCGGTGATGATCCCGACGATCTCCAACGTGCTCGCCCTGGAGCAGCGCGCGGCCGCCCGGGAGATCGCGCTGGCGTTCGAGCGCCTCCACGACGAGGCCGTGCTGCGCAACAAGTCCTTCCGCGTGGTGTTCGACCTCGACCGGCACCGCTGGTTCGTCGAGGAGGCCGACCCGGGCGCGATGATCTTCGCCTCGCCCGAGGCCCGGGAGCGGTGGGAGGAGCAGTTCGCGGACAAGGTCGAGGACATGGACGAGGCGGAGCTGCTGGAGCTGGCCCGCACCCGGCGGTTCCAGGCGATCGCGAAGTCCGACCGGCTGGGTGGGTTCAAGGAGCTGCCGACGGACGTGTGGTTCGAGAGCGTGTACACGCCGCAGTTCACCGAGCCGGTGCGTCCTGCCCGGGATCGGGAGCGCCTGTCGGACGCGGACATCGATCCGGACGAGCCGACAAACGTCGCGAGCGTCCACCTGTTCGCCAACGGGTTCGTCGAGTTCGCGGTGATCCGCATCGTCGAGGGCGACGACGTGGACGAGGGCTTCAGCATCACGGTGGATCCGCTGTCGGGGCGGGTCCGCATGCTGCCCGAGCTGGTCGATCACGACGATCTGCTCGACTACCTCCCGGACGAGGGGCCGCGCCTGCCATGACGCCCATCCTCTCCCGGTCCCCACGACCACGACGCGGCTTCACGCTGCTCGAGGTGATGATCGCCACCGCGATCCTCGCCACGGCGCTGGTGATCCTCACCCAGACCCAGGCCACGGCCGTGCAGGCCACGCTGGAGGCCGAGCGCATCCAGATCGCCACGGAGCTCGCCCGGGAGAAGCTGGCCGAAGTCGTCATCCTCACCGAGCGCGAGGGCTTTCCCCAGGGCGGGGATCTGCACGACCGGGGCGACTTCTCCGACTTTGGCGACGAGGTGCTCAACCTGCAGTTCGGCGACAAGCTCGACGAGTACCAGTGGGAGTACCTGGTCCACGAGATCGATCTGGAGCTCGCCACCGATCTGATGGGCACGATCAACTCGCTCGGGGGTGCCTACGGCGGGGCCAACGGGGTCGGGGCGGACCAGATGGACGTGCCCGGAGGGGGACTGGGGGCCGTCAGCGGCCTGATCTCGCCCGAGATGATCACGAACCTGCTCGACCCCTTCCTGCGGGAGGTGCGGGTGCGCGTGTGGTGGGGCGACGACCAGGAAGAGGCCGAGGAGCGGGGCAACGAAGTCGTGTTGGTGATGACGATCGCCGACGCCCAGCGCATGAACCGGGGGCTGTGATGACGCGCCTCGGACGCATGGCTGGCCGCGGGGTTCGTCGCGGCATGACCCTGATGGAGACGATGATCGCGCTCGGCATCGTGCTCGTGTTGTCGATGATCGGGTGGTCGAGCGTGCAGGGGGCGATCGAGCTCGGGGACGCGCTGTCGCTCGACGACGAGACGACGCGGGCCGCACGGGTGGCGCTTGGGCGGCTTCGTCGGGACCTCCAGGTCGCCTACCTCACCGAGCACGTCACGGCGGCCAACAGCTACCGGACCGAGTTCGTGGGCGACAACGGCGACCCCGACGCCTTGTGGTTCACCACGTTCGCCCACCAGCGCCTGTACCGGGACGCCCGGGAGTCCGATCAGGCCGAGGTCACGGTGTGGGTCGACGACGCGCCCAAGGAGCACGGCCCCGGGGATGTGTTGCTGTACCGGGAGGCGCCGCGCATCGATCAGTACCCGGACGAGGGCGGTCGGGTCCTGCCCCTGGCGTACCATGTCGAGAGCTTCGACCTGCACTACCTGGACGGCCGCACCGGTGAGTGGACCGACGAGTGGGACAGCCGGAGCGCGGACCAGAGCCGCATCCTGCCGCGGGCTGTGCGGGTGGGGCTGATCCTGATCGCCCCCGACCCCGACGATCCCGAGCGCCGCACGGTCGAGAAGCCCTTCCTCACCACGATCCTGCTCGACAAGGCCGATCCCGTCCGCGGGATCGGGGTGGCGGAGGAGTCGTGAGGCGCATGCTGCACCGGATCCGTCACGAGCTCACCCGGCCGCGGGCGTGGGGCCGCACGCGGGCGCGCACCGGACGCACCGGACGCTCCAGCCGAGCGGGTGTGGCGCTGCTGCTGGCGATCAGCCTGGTCGCGCTGATGACCGTGATGACCACGGAGATCGTGCACCAGGCGGGCGTCCGCATCCGGATGGCGGCCAACCAGCGCGACGAGGCCAAGGCCGAAGCCCTCGCATACGGCGGCGTGCAGTTCTACCGCCTGATCCTGATGGCGTCCGAGCAGATCGACAAGCAGTACGGGCAGTACCTGGAGCAGTACGGTCCCCAGCTGCTGGGCCTGCCGGTCAACCAGCTGTGGCAGATGGTGCCCCGCCTGTCGACCACGCTGCTGCGGCTGGTGCTCGTCACAGACGGCGACGAGGACGAGATGGCGGCCGGCATGACCGGTGGACTCACCGCAGCCCAGCGCGACGAGAGCCGGACCGCCGACACCTCCCTCAAGAAGCGCTTCCTGGACTTCGACGGCGACTTCACGGTGACGGTCGAGGCCGAGGACCGCAACATCTACGTGGGCAAGGTGCAGGTGACCTCGCTCGACCAGGCGGCCCCCAGCGCCTTGTGATGCAAGCGAACCTTCGCGTCGATTCCGTTGTCCGCCGCGGTCTCCCGCAGGTAGGCGAGGATCGACGGTCCGTCCGCGATCGCCCTGTCGTCGGTCCAGGGTTTGAACTCGTAGCCGAAGGTGTGCAGGTCCGAGTCCGAGCGAATGCCGGGGTAGCGGAACAGGTCCC
>JAUHWK010000419.1 GCA_030424555.1 bacterium
GCGGTTCGTGGGGCGCGCATAGGTGAGCCGGTGCTCCAGCGCCCCGATCCAGATCCAGGACGCGATCCGGCTCGCCCGCGCCTGGGCGAGCTCGAACGCCGGGGCCGCGTCGTCGCTCGCCTCCCCCGCCCAGGTCCCCAGCCGATCGTGGACCAGCTGGAGCAGCATCGCCACGCTGATCACGTCCGGGACGTCGATCACGCCGAGCTGGACCCAGCGCTCCTGCCCCGACAGCCGGGCGTCGGGGGGCATCACCTCGCCCTGCGGCCAGGACACGGCGTCCAGACGCTCCAGGCCATTGAGGACATCGATCTCGGCCGTGAACAGGCTGACCACCCGGAACTGCAAGCGGCGCTCCGCAGGCCGGTAGACCTGGGCACAGCGCACACACCACTCGCCAGGCTCGAACTGCTTGTCAGCCCCGTACATCTGCCCGCACGGCTCGCCCCACAGCGTGGTGTTGCCGCACGCGTGCAGGGGGCCCGACGCATCCCCGATGACCGCGGCCGTGCCCGCCGCGGGGGCGAGGCGCAGGTTGTCGGCGATCGCCATGCCGAGGCGGGTCGGGAACAGGCGTGTGCGCCGGGTGCCCACCGCGGTGAGCAGGGAGACAGCCGCCAGCGACATCCCCAGCGGCAGCGAGACCGCTCCATCCCAGGGGGCCCGAAGCAGCGTGCCCGTGAGGTAGGGACTGCCCGCCACGCCCCCCATGCGACACACCGACTGCGTGGGGGGCACCGGCGGCCACCCGAGCAGATCGGCCACGCCCGGCGTCGACAGCCACACCGGCACCCACGCATCGAGGACCACGCCCTCGGACGCCAAGCACCACGCGTCGAAGTCCCACCCCGCGTACTTGGACAGGCCGTACAGGGCGGCCCCGCTCACGCCGAACGACCACGCGACGTGGAACGCCGGTCGACGCACGTTCGCCGCCGAGAGCTGGCGGCTGACGTACCAGCTGAACGCGACGGTGACCGCGCCCAGGATCATGAACAGCTCCACGCCGGACAGGGGTCGGCTGCCCGTGGGTCGGCCCAGCAACATGCGGACCAACGCCCATGTGGTCCCGGCGATCGTCAGCGGAACCAGGACCTCGAGAAGGGTCTCGGAGGTCCGGCGCATGCCGATCGACCGGCGCGGATCACTCATCGTTCGAGCCCGAGGGCATCGAGGTAGGGCCCCGCGCTATCGGGCGGGCCGAGCACCTGGAGCAGCGCGTCGGCCGCCCGCTCCACGCTGCGCTGCAGGCGCATCCGCAGCGCCCCCAGCAAGCGCACCCGCTCCCGGGTGGTCATCGGCAGGGTCTCGAGCTGCAGGATCGCCGCCTGGACCGCCGCCGCGGCGACCGTCTGGTAGCGAACCCAGGATCGGCCGAGGACCTGGCGATCCCACACCGATCCCTCCGGCTCCGCCTGCCACACCGCCACCTCGATCTCCTCGATGCGCTTGAGCAGGAAGCGGATCGCAGGGTGCTCCGGCTGCCAGATGCGGTGAAGGTCCGTGGTCCAGTCCTGCCCGTTGCCCACCGCGCGCGCGACCGGCAGGATGTGCCGCCCGGTCTCCGCATCCGGTCGGACGAAGCCCGCCTTCAGTGCCAGTGTCTCCCGGGCCACCGCCAGGCCTCCCTCGTCCTGGGCCGTGTGCTCCGCGGCGTACAGCACCAGCGCGCCCCGGGCCCGGGGACCGCTGGCGTCGGGCCAGGCCACATGGAGCGGCTCGGTCACCGACAGCACGTGCAGCCGCCCGTCCCGCCCGGTGATCAGCGCGCGCCCAGGCGTGATCACCGCCCCGCCGACGAGGCCATCGGGGCGGATGGTGCCGGGGGGACCGGCCGGCGCCACGTCGCCCTCGAGATCGAGGCCCGACAGGATCAACCCGGTGGCACCCGGTGCGCGGCCCGCGAGGAACGCGTCGAGCACGACCCCGTCGGCCGCGCCCAGCGCTTCGAGGCTTCGCAGATCCAGGACCGCCCCGTCGCGGGGGCGGAAGACGTCCTTGGTGAGTTGGGTCATGACGCATCCGGGGGCTGGAGACGGAGCGTCGCCCACACCGGCAACAGCCGGAGCAGCGACAGCGGGATGGGGGCGCCGTCCTGGCGCGCGATGGCGACGTCCTCGGCGCGGGGCGAGGCCGCGGGCGCCGTACGCCGGAGCATGCCGTCCCGCACCACCAGGGTGGCATCGGACCCGCCGCGCACCCGCCACCACGACGCGTCGCGGCAGGCGAACGCCTCGTCGGGCCCTGGCGCGGCGTGGACGACGACCGGCAGGTCCTCCTCCAACGCGGTGCGAACCAGCGCCACCGCCGCCTCGGGATCGCCCCGGTGGGGGTGGAACCCGGGCAGGTGGGCGAGCAGGCGCACGAGACGGGATGGGTCGTCGCGGTGCAGGCCCCGGTCGATCCCGAACGCCTCGACCAGGGGGGCCAGCAGGCGCGGCACAGGCGACAGCGGGGTCCACAGCAGGTGACGGGCGGCCACCAGCCACTCGGGC
Organism: bacterium; assembly: GCA_030424555.1. GTDB lineage: Bacteria > Myxococcota_A > UBA796 > UBA796 > JAUHWK01. The sequence continues at coordinate 2,496 of JAUHWK010000419.1, forward strand.
CGGGCCAGCAGCAGCAGCAGGCCCTCCAGCGCGGTCGCCTCGCCCCGGGCTTGGGCGGCCTTGGCGGACTCCAGCATCGGACCGGGCAGGAACAGGCCGTACGGCGCGTGGCGGAAGCGCTCCTCGCCGTCCGGCCCCTCCACCGGAAGGAACGGCCGTCCGTCGTCGCGCAGGGTGGTGTCCACCCAGCCCAAGCCCGCGCCGTCTCCACGGGCCTGCTGACGGGCCCACGCGAGCACCCCCAGCCGCAGGTTGGGCGTCACCGCGCGGGTCATGCGCGCACCGCGTCGGCGATCAGGGCGTTGAGCATCAGCGCCGCGTCGGGCACGTCGCCGGAGCGTCCGGCCGCGTCGGACAGCGTGCCGACCAACCCGTCGAGGGTGTGGGTCGGGAGTGGACCGTCCGACGTGCCCTGCAGGCGCAGGACGTGCATCGGCGCGACGATCGCCCGGCGAATCGCTGGCAGGCGACCGGACCACTGGGCGACCAGCGCCTCCGCGACCTCGCGGGCCCACGCGAGCTCCACCGCGTCGGGGGGGCCGTCCGGCGCCCCCAGCACAAACAACAGGGCGTCGGGACCGGCCCCCGCCAGGGCCGCCGCCAGGGCGTCCCGGTCGGCATCGGGCTGCGGCGTGGTGCGGGGCGGCCACAGCGCGGTCGAGAGGAAGGCGCGCTCGGCGTGCCCCCACACCCGGACATGCCACCCACGGGCCCGCGATCCGAGCGCGACCCGGAGCTCCCGCTCCCAGTCGGTGGGGGTGATCGGCACGCCCGCCGACGGACCGAACACGCGGCGCATCGCTTCCTTGGGATCCTCTCGGTCCAGACCCCACGCGGTGGGCAGCGGGTTGGTCACCCCGGTGAGCCGAGGACGGGCAGACGGCGACTGCTCCACGAAGGTGATCGACCCCGCCGGGACGTTGCCGTGAGCGCCCTCGGTGCGGCGGTACCACCGAAGGGTCAGCGCATCCCCTCGCTTGAGACGCCGCAGCGCCCCGGTGCGATCCGGGCTGAGCAGGGTGACGGTGCCCTCGGCGGCGTCCAGCCCCACCCCCTCGAAGTCGACGATGGGCTCCTTGCCGTCGACCTCGATGCGGGACAGCGGCAGCCGTCCCAGCAAGCCGGTGGCCGATGCCGGAAGGCCCCCGTCCGCCAGCGAGCCGAGCGCCTCCGGACCCACCACGTCCTCGCTGAGCAAGGACACGGCGTCGGGCACCGCCCGGTCGACGACCACCTCTCGGTCGTCCTCGATGCGCGGCGCGTTGAGCACCATCGCCGCGTTCACCAGGGCACCGGCCGCCGCCCCGGGGATGGAGGTCAGCACGCCCACCGCGTTGGGCGGAACCGTCAGCGTC
>JAUHWK010000420.1 GCA_030424555.1 bacterium
CGCGGCGGGGGCGGCGGGGATGCGCCCCATCGACTGGTTCGACGTCGTGATGCACGGCGCCCCGTGGGCGTGGCTCGCGTGGACGCTGGTCCGGACGCGGGCCGCCTCCACCCCACGTTCCGCTCCGTGAGGGAACCCGGGTCCGTCAGGGATCCGACGGCTGGCAGCGGGCCGCCACCTCGTCGCCCGACAGGCCGCTTCGGAGCAGCGCGCGACGACAGCCCGTGAGGTCGCCGGTCGTGGCGCGCAGGTCGGCTTCGGCGATGGCCCCGTCGCCCTGGGCGATCCGACCGGAGAGCCGCTGACGGTCCAGCCAAGCGAGGGCGTCCAGGGCGGACGACGCGTCGGCGGTGGTCTGCAGCGCGAGGGCGATCAGGGTGGGGATCTGCTCGGACGCGTCCCGGAGCAGGGCGGCGGCGTCCAGGGGTCGCCCGAGACCCTGGAGGGCCCGGGCCTGCTCGCGCCACGCGTCGTCCCGTAGGGGGGCTCGTTCGGACGCGAGCCGGGCGAGATCGATCGCCACGGCGTGTTCCCCCACGTCGTTCCAGGCGCGTGCGGCGATCGTGAGGTGGGCGGGGTCGGGGCGCATCCGGGCGGCCAGATCGGCGGTGAGCGCCACGCCGTCGCGGTGACCTTGCTGCCCGAGGAGGTGCTGGAGTGCGCGAACGTGACGCTCGCTCGTGGTCTCCAGGCGCGGGAGCCACACGGTGAGCGAGGGGGCCACGGCCCAGGCCTCTGGGATGCGATCGGCGGGGGCCTGACGCTCGAAGGCGGCTTGCCAGTGCGCCACGCTGTCCATCGTGCGCCCCTCGGCCGAGGCGAGACGGGCCCGTGCCGCGCGCATCCGCCAGTCCCACGGGTGCAAGGCGGCGGCGCGTCCCCACGCCAGATCGGCGTGCTGGACGTCTCCGAGGTCGGCGTACAGCGCCCCGACCCCGCGCTGGATGTCGGCGCGTTGGGGATACCGCTCGGCGAGCTGGGCGATCGCCGCCCGGTCGACCGCGTCGCCCTCGGCGCGGAGCTGGGCCAGCGCCAACGGGGGGCGCCACGGGGCGGTCCACCCGAGCTGCGTCCTGGCGAGCACGTCGTGTGGGGTCGCGACCACCTGAGCTTCTGCGCGGTCGGCGACCGCGGCCCGCGCCATCCATGCGGCACAGCCGATCTGAAGCGCCGCGATCATCCCGATCGCCAGGCGGGCCCGCGGGACCGGGATCGGGGTGCGGGTGCCGTCCAGTCCGAGCAGCAGACCCCCGAGGGCCATCACGGCGAGGAACACGGCCGGGACCTCCATCGGGAAGTCGACGAGCCCGGCGATCCCGATCGCGGCCATCGACAGCGCAAGGGCCATGCGGGCCTTCGGCCGACGGCGGTGGCGAAGCGATCGGGTGGTCATCCCCACCGCGATCGCCATGGCCAGCAGGCCCAGCAGACCTTGCTCGGCGGTCCACTCCAGGGGGTCGGCGTGGACGTGGTTCACCCACCGAAACAAGCGATCGTCGCGCAGACGCGCGATCGCCTCGGGGGCTCGGCCAGCCCCCACCCCGACCAGCGGGTGCTCCGACCACGCCCGCAGCGCGGCGCGCCACACCCCGAGTCGCCCCACCACGCTGGCCCGCATCAGGCCCGACACGGCGAGGGCCACCGCGCCCGAGGCGATGAGGAGTCCTCCGCCGAGGGCGATGCGCACGGCCGTGCCGCGGCGCGCCAGGTGGAGCACGGCGAACAGTCCGAGGACCACCAGACACGTGGCGAACCCACCGAGGCTGCCGACGTCGACGAGGACGGCGAGCGATGCGAGCAAGCCGACGCCTGCGAGGACCCGACGGCGGGGTGTCTCCGTGGTGAGCGCGGCCTGGCCGAGGATCGGGAGCCCGAGCACCATCGCGGCGGCGACGTGGTTGTCGTTGACCAGCCGGGGCACGGGACGACCGCCCACCGTCGCCGCCAGCCAGCCCGCGGGCTCGGGAAGCAGGCCGCGGAGGTCGAGCAGCGTCCACACGGCGTGGACCGTGAGCAGGCCGACCAGTGTGGACAGGGCGCGTCGGTACGAACGATGGCGCCCCGCCCAGGCACCAGCGCACACCGCCGCACCGAGCCCCGCCCACCACGCGCAGGCCGTGCCGAGGCTGGCCTCGAACGCCCAGGCCTCCCCGCCCGACGCGATGGCGCCGCCGCCCACGATCGCGAGCACGGGCAGTCCCCACCACGGGAGCACGGCGAGGACCGGTGCGGCGCCGCGGGGGCGGGTGTCGTCAGGACTGGCGGCGAGCGAGACCAGCGCCAAGCCAAGCACGATGTGGACGACCGCTTGGGCACCCGGGGACACGCCCCCCGCCAAGAGCACGGCGAGGGCGAACGCGGCCGTGGTCAGGGCCGGAGACAGGGCGACGCGGGACACGGGAGCGAGTCGCTACTTGGCGGCGTTGGAGGAGTCGTCGGTGTCGGCGTCGTCCTCGCTGTAGGACCCGTACCGGTAGTAGCCGTAGCGGCCGCCGTAGTACCCGTACCGGGACATGCCAGCGGGCCGCTCCGCGCCGTTGATCACCACGCCGGCGACCGGGGCGTCGACCTTGCGCAGCGCCTGCACGGCGTGCTGGACCGCGCGCCGCTGGACCTTGCCGCTGAGCACGACGAACACCACCCCATGGACGTGCTTGGACAGGATGGCGGGGTCGGCCGTGAGGATCACGGGCGGGGTGTCGAACAGGATGACGTCGTACCGGTCGTCCAGCCGCTCGAGGACCTCGTCGATCGCGGGGGTGCCGAACAACTCGGCGTAGGGCGCGCCGCCCGATCCCGCGGGAATGAGGTCGAGGTTGGGCACCCCGGTGGGGCGCACGACGTCGATGACGTCGACCCCGTCCAGCAGGTCGGTGAAGCCGGGGGACTTGTCCTCGATCCCGAACGCCTTGTGCTGACGGGGACGGCGGAGGTCGGCGTCGATGATGGCGACGCGCTTGCCGGACCGCGCGAACGCGATCGCGATGCGGGCCGACGAGTCGGTCTTGCCCTCGCCGATGAGCGAGGACGTGACGAGCAGGTGCAGGGACCCGTGGTGCGGCACGGTGCGCTCGATCACGTTGCGGATGGCGCGCACCGACTCGGACAGCACGCTGTGGGGATGCTCGTGGGTGTACAGCGCGCGGGAGACGGCGGTGTCGACGCTGTCGGGGAGCCGGGGGACGGTGCCCAGCACGGGCACCCGCAGGTGGACGCCGGCATCCAGCGGCGTGTTGATGGTCTCGTCGAGCTGGTGGCGGAGCAGCCCGGCCCCCATCGCGGCGACCGAGGCGAGGACGAGGCCCACGGCGATCCGGAACAACCAGTTGGGGGCGAACGGCGCCAACGGAGGGGTGGCGGTGGCCAGCAGGCGGACGTTGTTGAGCTGAGTGCGGGCGAGCAGGGTGAGCTCGTCCATGCGCTGGGCGAGGTTGGACTCGTAGCGGGCGCTGCGGGTGATCTCCGTGCGGAGGCGATCGTAGCCGTCCCGCACCCGCTGCTTCTCGAGCAGGGCCTCGTTCATGGAGCCGATCTCGGCCTCGAGCGTGGCGGCGCTCGCCTCCAAGATTCCGAGGCGTGCGCGCTGGGCGGCGACGGCCTCCTGGACCTGGTGGCGGGTCTCTTCCTCGACGCGCTCGACGATGGCGCGGGCGGCGATGTGGGCGGGGTGCTTGTCGCCGTAGCGGGCGTCGACCTTGACGAACGCGCTCATCGCCTCGGCGTACTCCAATCGCGGGAAGGGGCGCGGGATATCCACGCCCTTCACGGCGCGCCAGATATCGGCGAGCAGGCCCTCGATGGTCTCGTAGATGTCTTCGCAATCCACGAAGCTCATC
>JAUHWK010000421.1 GCA_030424555.1 bacterium
GCACGCGTCGAGCGCGGCCCCGCGACTCATCGAGGCGGTGCAGAAGTCCGGGCGGACCGTCCTGTGGTCGTGCGATCCGATGCACGGCAACACCCGCAGCACCAGCGACGGCACCCCATCGCGCGTATTGACCAGCGCCACGTTGGAGAACACCACTCGGGCGGTCGGACGCGCGAAGCGGGCGAAGAACAGGCCCGTGGCGACAGCGGCGTACACGATGCCGACAAAGCTCTCCACGAACACCACGCCGTGGGCGAGCCCTTGGGTGGGGGCCATCGCGCCGTAGCCGATGGTGCTCAGGGTCTGAACGCTAAACCAGACCGCCTCGTCGAACCGACCCGGCGTGACGCCCGCCACGCCCCCCACCAGCCAGTACATCGCGCCGAACACCAGGTTCAACGTGACGTAGATCGCGAAGAACACCCCGAGAACCTCGGTCCACGAGGCGCGCAGCAGCGCGTGGTACGTGTCGACGAAGCGGGTGGGATCCCCGCCCCGCACCTCGTACTGAAGCCGCCCGTCGGCGGTCCGCGAGACCGGCCGCGTTCGCGGGTCGACACGCTTCACGGCCCCTCCTCGACCCGGGCCGTGGAACACCGTCGGGCAGCGCGCGCCACCCGACCGGTGCCGCGTGGACTCAGTTCATCGGGACGGTGAACTCGTCGATCACGTTGCCGTCGAGGTCGTACGCCTTCATGGTGACGGCCGTCGGACCGAACTCCCCGATGAGGAAGTGCTCGACCGGGTCGGCGACGTCGGCGAAGAACAGGCTGTTCTCCGAGTCCTTGTACAGCGGCGCCCCGGCCCCACCCGACACGATGTACAGCGCGCCATCGCCCAGGGTGGTGGTGGCATCGAACTGGTCGTCGCTGTTCACGAAGACCGACTGGCTGCGCTCGTAGATGTGGTTGTGGCCAGCGAAGATGAAGTCGGCGCCATTGTCGAGCAGCGGACGCGCCCAGGCATCGCGCACGTCGAGATCCGAGTTGTGCGTGGTGCAGGTGGAGAACATCGGCTGGTGGTGGACCGCCACCTTCCAGTCGGCCGAGGACGCACCCAAGGTCTGGGTGATGAAGCTGGCCTGGTCGTTGTCCTGCTTGGACGAGTCGTCGACCGTGTCGTTGAGCGAGAGCAGGGTCATGTTGCCGTAGTCGACCTGGAACCACTGCTCGTTCCCCGGCAGGGAGAACTGGGCGAAGTAGTTCACCGCCAGCAGCTCGTGGTTTCCGTGGGCCGGCACGATCACCTTGCGGGCGAGGACGTCGGCGCTGGCCTCGAACCAGGCCTCCCACTCCGACTGGTTGGCACCGAGCTCGACCATGTCGCCCGAGAACACGTAGAAGTCGGGGTCGAACGCCTCCATCTGCTGGAGCATGACCTCCCACTTGGCGTACGCGCCGCGGGAGTCACCGCTGAACGCCACCGTGTAGGTGTCGAACGTGCCGGGCGTGGGCGGGGTGCGGAACGTGTAGATGGGCGACCAAGCCCCCTCACCGCCGACCCGGTAGCTGTACACCGTGTCGGGCGTGAGCCCGCCGCAGATCTTGATCTCGTGGCCCTGGAACAGCTCGTTGCCCGGACCGCCAAACCCGTAGCTGACGCCGCGGTGGGTCTCGGTGAGCTCGGAGGCGTTGGTGATCTCGCCCGCGGCGTACTGGACCATCGCGGTGAGCGTGCGATCCTCAGCCGACGAGGACGAGGTGAGCTCGTCGGTCAGCCAGGAGAACGAGATGGAGGTGGAGGTGTCGACATCGGGCCAACCGATGTGAACCCCGCGGGGCGTCGGACCGTTGCCCAGCTGCTCGGTGTGGCCAACGAGGCCATCGGTGGTGGTGGCACCACCAGGCTCCGACCGGACGTAGGAGACGTCGCAGCCCGTGGCGTCCGCGCCGGCCGGCACGTCCTCATCGATGACGGCGTCGGACTCGTCCGGGACCTCCTCCTCGAAGGGGTCGCACGCCGCGAGCGGTGCGAGGACGAACACGAGAGACAGACGCATCGAGAGAGCGGTGGGACGCACGGGACCTCCATCCTTGCGGCCCCACGACATAACCGAAGGACGCGCGACCCGTCCGTGACGTTCCCGCAAGGGGCGCCGGGCTCAGAAGCGCAGGGAGGCCGTCACGTTGAGCTCGTTGTTCCGGTAGGTCAGCTCCTCGAGCTCCTCCTTGATCGTGTAGGACACGATCAACCGGAAGTCCTGGACCACGTTGAACAGCGGCTCGCCCGCAAACACGCCGATGCCGACGGACTGGCGGCGGCTGGCCTGACCGGGGTCCGTGGGGGAGGCCACCGTGACGTCGTCGTTGGTCGGGATCAGGCGGTCGCCCTGCTCAAACCGGTACATCACGGCGATGTGGTCCTGGGCCCAGGGGACGCCGAACAAGAAGGCGCCGAGCTGACCGTACCCACCGAGCTGCGTGAAGTCCGCGATGTCCACCTGCTCCCAGTCGATCTGCGCGTAGTGGAACTCGCCCATCGCGGTGAGGAAGCGCCAGTGGAAGAACGCCTCGACGTTGTGGGCCGACCGCGCCTCCTGCTGGCCGGGCGGGCCGATCACGTTGGTGTGGAAGGCGTAGCCAATCGTGAAGATCGGAACGTACTTCTCGCGGCCCTCTGGCTTCCAGTCCTTGAGGATCTCGAACCCATCGCCCGGGCTTCCCAGCGGGCTGAAGGTGACCCGGGCGGCGTAGTAGAACTTGTTGTTGATGTTGTTGAGGCGGTTGGCGCCCTCGCCGTTGAACATCGCGAACTGCCACGTGATGTAGCGCTGGCCCCAGTAGCCATGGAACATCAGGCCCATCTCGCGGTCGGTGATCCACCGCGTGATCTGGTTGCGATCGGCGAACAGGTTGTTGGCGTCGCTGACCAGCAGGGCGCGGTGGACCGGCGCCTTGAACTGCCCGAGGCGCAGGCGGAACTCCGTGCCAAAGCCCACATCCATGTACGCATCGAGCAGGGAGGGCTCCGGGATCAGCTCGAACTGGTACTTCTGCTCGATGCTGAACCCGAACCGGCGGTGCGAGGGCGCCAGCAGATCGGAGTCGATGATGATGCGGACGCGCTGGAGGCTGAAGCCCAGCTCGCCCGTGGTGCCGACGTCCTCATCGGGCTCCGTGAACCGGAACCTCGGCTGGAGGAACCCGCCGACGCCGACGCGCACGCGCTCGAAGGCCCGGCCCTCCAGCTCCTTGTCCAGCACATCGTAGGCTTGCGCCGGAGCGATCCCTGCGAACAGCGTGACGAATGCGGCGATGAGCACAGACAGCCCGTGGGACGGCAGGTGGCGCATGGCTCCTCCTCGTCCCCGGCGTCTATGACCCACCGTCGCCCGCAGCCCGGCGCGTCACGGAAGTTTGGCATCCGATGCCGGCAGTTCGCCGATTCCCCTCTTCCACCGTGAAAATCCACGCCGCTGTCGCCCGGCCGTCACCCCGGCGTCACGCCTTGGCGTGGCCCAGACGATCGCACCCGGGGACCTCGTCCAACAGGGCCGCGCGTCCTCGGGTGATCAGATCGGTCTGGAAGGCCTTCTCGTACCGGACGTCGAACACGTACGCCTTGACCGACACGACCTGGACCAGGAACCGCTCGTGCCACGCCTCCGAGGCGACCGTGACCACCGGCTTGTCCAGGTACACGAACGGCGAGGTGGCCGCGACCTCCTCCAGGATCCGCCGCACGCGGTCCAGATCGCTGCCGAGCGGCACAGAGAACGGCACCACGATCATCATGTCGAGGGCGCCCGCGTTCCCGCTGGACACGGCGTCGGTCAGGAAGCGGCTGTTGGGGATGGTGACGAGGTTGTCGTCGAGCGTGACGAGCCGCACGCTG
>JAUHWK010000422.1 GCA_030424555.1 bacterium
CTTGTCCGAGCTGTGGGATCCTGGATCGGTCACCGTCGTCTACGTCGCGCCGGACAGCAGCTACCACCGGTCCGTGCTCGAAGGAGACTGGGTGGCGCTGCTGGAGGCGTCCCCCAAGCCGGTCCGGTACGTGTTCGCGGTGTACGCCAAGGACGCAGAGCGACGGTTCGAGCGCATGAAGGCGCTGCGTGACCTGGTGGACGAGGCGCTCGCCGAGCTCGACGACGACGCGGCCGCCTGGTGGCGCGACCGGGTGGTGCTCCTGGCGAGCGCGCCCGACGAGATGGGGTGGGTCGCAGCGCTCGGCGCGCCCAACGTCCGACGCACGGACGCCTACCACGACGGCGAGCGGTTCATCGGGTTCGTGCTGGACCCCCGTCAGCGCATCCGTCCGCTGGGGGAGCTGGTGGACTGGGCGCGCTCGGGCGTTCGGCTGGACTGGTTGGCGCTCGAGGCGGTGGATCGCCTCCACCAAGACGCGATCGTCGCGGCCGCGGAGGCCCGCACCACCGAGGTGGTCGAGGTGTTTGGCGAGACGGCGGTCGGCACCGGGTGGGGCGGATCGGGCGTGCTGGCCCAGGCCACGATCCCGGCGGACCTGTCACGGTTCGAGGGCTTGGAGATCGACCTGGACCTCGACTGCTTCCACGTCGAGGAAGGCGACAACGCGGGTGACCTCAACTGTCCCGAGTGGGATCGGCTCCTGCACTTGGACCTGTGCGAGGCGGAGGACCCGTCCACGTGTGGGGTGGAGCTCGGCCGGTGGGTGTCGCCGTACACCAAGAACGGGCGCTGGATCCACGACATCAGCCCCTTGCTGCCCCTGCTGGCCGACGATGCGGGTCAGGGCGGCGCGCGGTGGTTTCGGTTCCGCTCCATCGACAACTACAAGACCACCGTGCGCCTGCGTTTCGTCGACGACGACACCCGTCCTCGGCCGCTGGAGGCGGTGCCCCTGTTCTCGGGTGGGCAGCTGCACGCCGAGACCAACGATCGGTACGACCAGCCGGTCGACGTGGCCGTGCCGTCCGAGGCCTCCACGGTGGAGGTCGTCGCCGTGGCGACGGGCCACAGCTTCGGCAAGGACACGAAGAACTGCGCTGAGTTCTGTGACCACCAGCACACGTTCTCGGTGGGCGGGGTGTCGGCCACGGAGCGCCACCCCGAGGCCGGCTCCGGGTACGGGTGCCAGGCCCTGGTCGGCGAAGGCGATGGCGTGGTCGCCAACCAGTACGGAAGCTGGCCCTTCGGCCGCGGCGGCTGGTGTCCTGGCGCGCCCGCCGCACCCTGGCGGGCCGACGTGACCGGAGGGGTCGTGCCCGGTGCCATCGCCAGCGTTGACTACGCGATCGCAGTCGACGGCGGGCCCTACGATCCCGTGTGGTACGAGCCGTCCGCCGACTCCGACGACGACGACATCTGGAACGGCGACGGCGTCCACCCGCCCGGCATCTGGGTGCCCGAGGTGAACCTGCGGAGCTGGTTGGTCAGCTTCGCGGCGCCGGTCGACCCCAGCGGCGGCGACACCGACGCCGGTCCGTGAGCGGGCGCGACCCGTCGTGGTCGCTCACTTTGCGTCGTCGCCCCAGATCTCCACCAGCCGGGCCTTTCGTCCGCAGCCCCACTTGTAGTAGCCGTACCGGGTGGGGTTCTTGACGAAGTAGTCCTGGTGCTCGGTCTCGGCCGGGTAGAACGCCGTCCACGCCGCGATCTCCACCGCCACGGGCTTGGAGAACCGAGCCTCCACGGCGGCCTTGGTCTTGAAGGCCAGGGCCTTGTCGTGGTCGGTCGCGTAGAAGATCCCGGGCCGGTACCCCGGGCCTCGGTCGCAGAACTGCCCGGTGCCGTCGAAGGGATCGACGTTGTGCCAGTAGATCTCGAGCAGCGCGGCGACGTCGGTCTTGCGGGGGTCGTACACCACCCGCACCGCCTCGGTGTGCCCGGTGCCCCCGCGCACGACCTGCTTGTACGATGGGGCCACGGCGTGTCCGCCGGTGAACCCGCTGATCGCTTCGATCACGCCCGGAGCGGTCTCGAAGGCCTCCTCGACGCACCAGAAGCACCCCGCTGCGAACACGATCTCCGCCCGGGTTTTGGTGGGCTTGGACGGCCGGGCGTCCGCTGGGACCTCGGGAGGGGGAGCGGCGACGGCACATCCGGAGACGGCGAGCCCGAAGGCGAGGGCGAGGGGGCGGATCATCGGGAGGGCTCCTGCGTGGGGGTCCCGGGACGGGTGTAGCCCTTGGGGAGGTCGAGCTTCTTGCCGGCCAACGCGGCGATGGGGACGAACCGCATCGCGTGGCCGTTGATGCAGTGTCGTCGGCCGGTGGGCGGGGGACCATCGGAGAACACGTGGCCGAGGTGGCCGCCGCAGCGGTTGCACACCAGCTCGGTGCGCCGCATGAACCAGCTCGAGTCGTCGCGCTCCGCGACGTGGTCGGTGCCGATCGCGTCCCAGAAGGAGGGCCAGCCCGTGCCGCTCTTGTACTTGGTGCGGCTGTCGTACAAGGGGAGATCGCAGCCGGCGCACAGGTAGTAGCCGTCGGCGGTGTTGTCCCAGTTGGGGCCGGTGAACGCCCGCTCCGTGCCCTGCTCCCTCAGAATGCGGAACTGGTCGGGGGACAGCGCCTCCCGCCACTGCGCCTCCGTGCGGACCACCTTGTCCTTGCGGCCCGGGATCCCGCCTCCCTCCGCGGCATGGGCGGTGTGTGCAACCATCCAGGCGCCCACCCCCGGGGTGAACGGGGCGAGCGCGATGGCGCCGAGCGACGCGCTGAGGAAGGTCCTTCGATCCATCTGGGTCCTCCTGGGGATGGGTTCGGATACGCCCGGACACGCGCAGTGGTTGCATCGGGCTTCGCGGACGCGTGTCCGGAAAGGTCACGGACAGGGGAACACATTTCGGTGGACACGGTGTTGTGAACGGTGGTTCCAGGGGCCGATCGCCGACAGACCGGCTAGGGTCCCGGCTGGAACGTTCTGTGCTTGGGGGCCGACGTGCGTGCTTCTTCTTTCCTTGGTCAGGGTGTGCTCATCAGCGCCACGCTGTGGGCGTCGAGTGCGTGGGCCGTCTGCCCCACTGCGGTCGATGTCCAGGCGGAGCTGCAGTGCTCGGACAGCTTCGAGGGCACCCTCGATGCCTTCGCGCCGAGCCAGCTGGGCGGGAGCTGTCCGCCGTTCGGCGACTTCTTCGGCACCAACGAGTGCTACACCTGCGGCGATCCCACGGACGGCTGGGCCCAGACCGGGCCGGAGGCGGTGTACCGGTTCACCTGCCAGCGCGACGGTGAGGTCACGCTGCGCGTCGAGAACCTGCCCTGCGACGTCGACATCTACGTGCTCGACGACTCCTGCGATCCGTCCGAGGGCTGCCTCGAGGGGTCGACCCAGGGCTACCAGTTCGACGATCAGGTCGTGTTCGACTGCCAGGATGGGGAGACCTACTACATCGTGGTCGAGGCGTACGGTGTGTACACGACCTCCGGGACGGGCCCGTGTACCGATGGGTCGGGCAACCTGTTCTCGCCGACCTACACCCTGTCCTTCGACGTGAGCGCGGGCACCGGCTGCCCCGAGGACTGTGACAACGGCATCGACGACGACTTCGACGACGTCGGCGACTGCGACGACCCCGACTGCGCGACCGAGGAGGTCTGCTGCGACGTCGACGACGACGGCGTCTGGGGCCCGCAGTGTGGTGGCCTGGACTGCGACGACAACGACGAGTTCCGTCGCCCGGGCCTCGCGGAGTGGGTGGACGGCCTGGACAACGACTGCAACGACATCGTCGACGACGGCACCGATGTGTACGACGACGACGGCGAC
>JAUHWK010000423.1 GCA_030424555.1 bacterium
GTCGGTACACTGGGTCGGGTTGGCCATCAGCTCGGTGATGACGAGGGCGCCCCGGGCGAGGTCGTTCGGGCCGGGGAGGCCAGAGCCGGTGTCGGTGTCCGTGTCCGTGTGGCCGGTCTCCCCCGTGTCTCCGGTGTCGGAGTCACAGCCGTCGACGCAGGAGGTGTCGCCGGTCTCGCTGTTCGTGTCGTCGGTGTGGGTCGTGTCGACGGTGTCCGCGGTGTCGGTCTCGCCGTCCTGGTCCTTGTCCTTGTTGGTGCACGCCACGGCGAGCAGCCCGAGGGACAGGGCGATCAGGTGGGACGATGCAGTGGCACCGCGCAGGGTCGGGGGGCGGAGGTTGGCCATGGGGTCCTCAACGCGGCGGTCCGGGGCAGGGGACCGGGTCGGGCGCACTCTATGCGGCGCAAGCGCGACCGGAAACCGTTTTCCCGTGGGCGATGCAGGCCGATGACGGGTCGTGGCGGGATCAGGACCCGGAGACGGGGTCGAGCACCCACCCTGCGGGGTCCCGACGAACGCCCGCACGGAGGAAGGCGTCCTGCGCCGGATGGCGGTCCGGTGGCGCGCCATCCACGGTGTCGATGGTCCGGATCCGGGCCCCGCGCTGGGATCGCAGCACCTCCACAGCCCGCTCCAACGCACCGGGAAGCTCGATGCCGCGCCGGAACGTGACGATCGTGCGTCCGCTACGGCCGATCCAGAGCACCGGCACGCCGTCGACCTGCACGAGGTGAGCGCCCGAGACCCGCTGGGGACGCCCGCCCACCTGCACCGGGCTCGGCCAGGGCAGCAGGCTGCCCCAGGGGTTGGCGGGATCGGCAGCGCCGAGGTGGTCGACGCGCGAGGGGTCCGAGGACGCGGCCCGCACCCGATCCACCGCGCCGGGCAGGGCGAACTGGGCGCCCCCGAGGCCATCGACGAACCGGCCTCGGCGGATCCGCCCCACCGCCTCCAGCTCCCGAAGCACCGGGTACAGCGCGCTGAAGCCGCCGGGGATCCCCTCTGCACGCGCCGCCTCGCGCGTGAGCACGCCGTACCGCTCCAGCAGCGCATGGACCTGGGCCACCCGGCGTGCGGTGGGATCGGCGGCGGGCCCCACCCCGTCCGAGATCAGCGACCAGCGTCCGCCGCCCAGGCCCCCGTGCCGCGAAGCCCGTCGTCCGCGGCGGGGCGCGGCCAGCGCGCGCAGCGGCTGGAAGGTGTCGTTGGTGATCGACCCGGCCCACACCAGGTCCCACAGGCCATCGACGATCGCCTGGGACGCCAGGGCGGTGCCGTCGGCAGCGGGCAGGGAGAGGAGCTGGGCGAGGAAGCTCGCGCCCCGCGCGCGGAGGTGATCGAGGATCGCCATGTGGACCGCGTCGCCGGGCACGTCGTCCTGTCCAGGCTCCAGCAACACCTCGGCCCGGGCCCGACGGACCAGCGCGATGCGTCCATCCCGTGGACCTGCCGCCCCTCGGCCAACCCACAAGACCTCGCCCATCGCCCCGAGCTGATCGAGCCAGCCCGGCTGGTACCCGGGGACCCGGGCGGGAAGGATCTCCGCCTCCAGTGCCTGGAACGGGATCGGAAAGCCCTCGAGCTGGGCAACCACCGACCGCAGCAGGTCCACGCCACCACGGCGCGCGGCCCCGATGCCATGCCAGGCCGGGAGGAAGCGCGCGAACGCGTCAGGATCGACGGGCTCGATCTCGGCTCGCAGGATCGCGAGGCTGCGGCGTCGGAGGCGACGGAGGACGTCCGGATCGCACCAGTCGAGGCCTTGTCCGCCCGGCCGCAGGGCCGCGTGAACCAGGCGGTCCGCCTGCTCGAGGGACGCCAACACGGCCAGCACGGCGTCCGGGTCCACCCCCCATCGGGACGCCGGCGCATGGGCCTGGAAGGGCGTGTGGGTGCGGGCCCACCGGGTGACCAGGGCCTCCAGGGGTGCGGTGGCCGGCTGGAGCAGGGCGGCGGGCAGACCCGGCGGTGGCGTCACCCCGAGCGCGTCGCGGTACCGGGCCGCGTCCTCGGCCGCGATCCAGCGCACCACGCCGGCGATGCGCACCGCCGCCACCCGACGCTGGGACTCGAGCGTGGCGAGCCACTGGGCGATCGTGGCGTGATCGGGACCCTCTGGGCCTCCGCGCAGCCCGATCTCGTCCTCGTCCAGATCGCCGAGCCGGCGCAACAGGTCGTGGACGTCGTCGGCGTCGCGCAGCGGGCGGGCCCCGTCGAGGTGCTGAAGCGCAGCGTGGACCGCATCGATCGCGGACGGGTCCAACAGGTCCCGAAGGCCCTCGCCACCGAGCAGCTCCCGCAGCAAGTCGCGGTCCAGCGACAGCGCCTGGGCCCGGCGCTCGGCGAGCGGCGCGTCCCCATCGTAGAGGTACTCGGCGACGAAGCGGAACACGAGGCCACGAGCAAACGGACTGGCGCGGGGCGTCTCCACCTCATGGACCTGCACCGCACGCGACCGGATCCCGCGGAGCACCTCGTCGAGGGCCGGCAGGTCGAACACATCCTGGAGGCACTCGCGGTAGGTCTCGAGGACGATCGGAAAGGTGGGGTGCCTCGACGCCACGGCGAGCAGGTCGGAGGCCTTCTTGCGCTGCAGCCACAGCGGCGTGCGTCCCTTGGCGCTCCGTCGGGGAAGCAAGAGCGCCCGCCCGGCCGCCTCCCGGAACCGGGCGGCGAACAGCGGTGAGGTCCGCAACCGCTCGATCAGCAGGGCCTCGACCGCCTCCGGGTCGGGGAACAGCGCGTCGAGGGCCGGCAGATCCTCCGCGTCCACCAGGCGCAGGGCGATGCCGTCGTCGCTGTGGAACACCTGGACGTCCCATCCGGCCTGCTCCGACAGCACGGCTTCGATCGCCAGCGCCCACGGCGCGTGGACGCGATCGCCGTACGGCGTGAGGAGGCACACCCGCCAGTCCCCCAGCTCGTCGCGGAACCGCTCCACCACAACGCAGGTGTCCGAAGGCACCACCCCCGTGGCCTCGCGCTGGGCTGCGACGTACGCGATGAGGTTGGTGCGGGCGTGCTCGTCGAGGCTCGGCGCCTCCGTGGCAAGCCAGGCGTCGGGCTGCTTGGCCTGCGTCATCTCCCGAAGGAACCCGCCCATGGCCCGCCCCAGCGCGAGCGGTCGTCCGGGCCGCTCCCCACGCCAGAACGGCATGCGCCCCGCCTGACCTGGGGCGGGGGAGACGAGCACCCGATCGGTCGTGATCTCCTCGATCCGCCACGAGGTCGCCCCGAGGACGAGCACGTCGCCCTCCCGGCTCTCGTAGACCATCTCCTCGTCGAGCTCCCCGAGACGGGGACCCTCGGGGGCGAGGTGGACCCGGTACAGGCCGCGATCGGGGATGGTGCCGCCGTTGAGGATGGCGACCTGCCGGGTGCCGCGGCGCGGCGACAGGACGTCCGTGGTGCGATCCCACGCGATGCGGGGCGCCAGATCCGCGAAGTCGGTCGAGGGGTAGCGCCCGGAGAGCATGTCGAGGACGGCGTCGTACAGGGATCGGGACAGGTCTGCGTAGGGCGCCGCCCGGCGGATCTGGGCCCACAGGTCGTCCGCGGGGACCGGTCCTTCGGCGACCACCGCCACGACCTGCTGCGCCAGCACGTCCAGGCAGCGCTCCGGCATCCGCACAGGCTCGATGGCGCCGGCGACCATGCCCCGGGAGACCACCGCCGCTTCGAGCAGATCGCCACGGTACTTGGGGACGATCCAGCCCTCCGATGCCGCCCCCACCTGGTGGCCCGCGCGCCCCACCCGCTGCAGGCCGCTCGCGACGGTCGCGGGGCTCTCGACGCAGATCACGAGATCGACCG
>JAUHWK010000026.1 GCA_030424555.1 bacterium
TCGGTGTCGCCGGCGAGGATCGCCGCTTGGATCGGCGCGGCGCCACGCCAGCGGGGAAGCAGGCTGGCGTGGACGTTGATGCAGCCCAGGCGGGGCGCGTCCAGCAGGCGGCGCGTGAGGATCCGCCCATAGGCGAGGACCACGGCGACGTCCGCCTGCACGGCCTCGATCTGCTCGGGAAACGCCCCGGTCTTGATGCGCGTGGGCTGGGCGAGCGGGAGCCCCAGGTCGACCGCACGCTGGGCCACCGGCGGCTTGGTGAGCGTGCGTCCCCGCCCCACCGGGCGATCGGGCTGGGTGACGACCAGCACCACCTCGTGCCCCGCGGCGATCAACGCCTCCAGCGTCGGGACCGCAAACTCGGGCGTGCCCATGAACACGACGCGCACAGCCCCTCCTCGGCGAGCGACGGCCGTATGCCCCACGGCCCGACCGGGCCAGTCTCCGCCTCAGCGATCCCCACCGACCGGCGATGCCCCCGCAGCCCACCCGTCCGCCAGGGCCGCGAACGGCACGGCGACCTCCTGCGGGGTGCCCGAGGGCCCCTCGAACGACAGCACCAGGGCCTCGTCCGTGAGGTGGTAGGTCCGGAACCGGGAGACGATCGGCGGATCGATCGCGAGGCCGTCCGCCGCCCCACCGACCGCAGACTCCACCGCGGCGATCCCGTCCCCGTCGAGCAGATCGGGCAAGAACACCGGCCGGACATCCTCATGCCGCAGGGTCGCCGCGAACCGGGTGGTCTCGCCCGGACCGGCGCCCTTCGACACGACCACGTCCTGCACCACCGACAGGTAGCGGGCTCCATCGTGGGGGACGCGCCAGGTGGAGCGGACCGTCCAGGTGCTCGCCGCGCCCGCCGGCCGGGCCTCCGCCTGGGCCCGCGTCGATCCCATCAGCCGACGCACGCCTCGCTGGAGCCACGCGGTCGTGCCACGCGCCAGCTTGCCGTCCTCGATGCCATCCAGCCGCGGCATCACCAGCTCCGCGTCGAACCCATTGGAGCGCGACATCACCTTGTCGTCCCGCACGCGCAGGTGGGGGGCGTCGTCGGACGGTCCCGACCCAACGCACGCCACCGACCCCGCGATCCACGCCGCGCCAAGCGCCCGCTTCATTCGCTGACCCGAACCCCGAAGCGGTAGCCGATGCCCGCCCACGCCTGCCAGACCGGCAGGCTGGTCCACTCGGTGCCGTCGTCGCGCGTGGACGTGGTGGGGAGGCCGGCGCGGAACACGGCCAGGACCTCGAGGCCCTTGTACGCCGGGATGGTGGCGCGGGCGCCGACCGACGGGTGGTGGGGGAACAGGTACCCCGCCATCACCTGGGCGTACTTCACGCCGAGCGCCACCGAGACGTCGGGACGGAACCGCAGCGTGTCGTCGCCGGTGAACGCGACGTGGTGCTCACCAAACGGGATCCCGAAGTCCCCCAGCACCGACGCTCGGAACAGCCCGACCTGCACGCTCACGTCGGCCATCACGTCGACCGTGGCCGCGTTGACCGACGCCACCTCACGGGGAACGTTCGCCGGGTCCTGCGCGTAGAAGTCGCCCGAGGACAGCCAGCCAGCGCCCACGCCTGCGGCGATCTGCACCTGCACACCGCCATCGTCGGACCGACGCCCGCCCGCGGCACGCAGCGCCTTGTCGACGTCGAGCGAGGCGACCCCACCCTCGGTGACGCGCACCGCCTGTGGCCCCTTCGCGCCCTGCCACGCGACGACGACCTCGCCGTCCCACGCCTGAAGGCTGGGCGACAGCTCCGGAGGAGGGGGCGGCGTCTTGCCGGCGCGGATGCCCTCGAGCCAGCCATTCCAGGTGGCATCGTCGAGCGACACCCCGATCGACAGGGTGCCGTTGACGTCGACCCGCCCCTTGGCGCGCGCGAGCACGTGCCCGCTGCGCACCACGTGCACGAAGTGCTGTCCAGGACGGACCCGGATGCGTCCGGTGGGGCCTGGATCGACCGGGACACCGTCCAGCACGAGCGAGGACCCCGCCGGCAGCTCGCCCTCCAGGGCCACGCGCCCGGGGAGCAAGGAGCCCGCCGCCTGCTTGACGGTGGCAAAGTTGGCCCGCTGAGCGGCCTCGGCGATCTCGTAGGGGGTGACGTCGCGGCTGGGATCCAACGCCACCGCGTCGACCCACGGCCGCGGCAAGGCCGTGCCGTCGGGAAGCAGCACCCGCATGCCCTCCGCGCGCTCGTCCTCCCCCAGCTGGTGGACGAAGAACCGGTCGACGGCGAAGCCCTGGTACGCGAGCGCCGAGAACAGGGCGTCGCGGGCGGCGGCGTCGGGGATCGCGGGCAGCGCGGCGATCGCGTTGTCCAGCTCCTCCATGATCACCAGCTCGCCATCGAGACGGGTCTCGAACGGGCGGACCTCCTTGAGCGCCACCTCCAGCGCCGCCCAGGCCTCGGTGTCGGCGGACCCGAGATCGGTGGCGGCGGCCCGGAAGGCCTCGGCGGATCGGGGCTCCCCGTCCAGGCCGCTCGCGAGGCGCACCGCGGCGAGGTCCTCGGCAGAAGGATCGTCGTCGAGCCACACGAGCTCGGCGGCGTCGGCGGGCCCAGCGAGGGCTGCGAGCAGAATCAGCGGCATGTCATCGTCTCCCCGGCGATGGCGCAACGCACCTCACGCGGTGCCTCGATCCGCACGCGCGCCGTCCACACGTCGCCCCCGCGGCTGGCCTTCACGGTGCAAGTACCGGCCACGAAGTCGGCGATGCGGGCCGACGCCGTGCCCCGTGCGGCGCGGTCGGCACACGTCACTTCAAAGGAGCCCACGTCGTCCACCAGCACCAGCGCACGCGACACCCGGGGTGCATCCGCAGGGATGGCCGGCTCCGGGTCGGGCGAGCCCGCGGGCTCAGGCGCCGGGGCTGGCTTGGGGGCGGGGGCTGGACGAGGGGCCGCCTCGGTACGACGCGTCGGGGGCGCCGCCACCGGCTCGGGCGCAGGCTCCGCAGCCGCCTCTGCCTCCGTGGCTCCATCCCCGTCCGGGGCCGCAGCGTCCGCAGGCGCGGGCTCGGGCTCGGGCGTCTCCACCACGGCGGGGATCACCGCCGGCTCCACCGGGGCCTCCACGACCGCGGCCGTCTCTGGCTCCGTGGTGGTCGACAGCCCGAACAAGGCCACCGCCACGAGCAGCAGCACGACGCCCACGATCAGGAGCCCGCCCACCATGCCGGGACCGGACTCCTCCTGCACGTAGGTGGGTGCGCGCGACCCATCGGCGCCGGGGGGGGCATCGAACGCAGGTCCCCCCATGCTCGACAGGTCGGAGCCCTCGATGAGGGTGCCGGTGACGACCTCGCCCGAGCCCGTCCCCAGCGCAGCGGGGACGCGGTCGACGATGCTCATGGCCCACACCGTGAGGGTCGGCCCCTTGAGGGACCGGCTGAGTGAGTCGAACGACACGCTCAGATCCCGCGCTGTGGGGCGATCCGCCGGATCGGCCGCGAGCGTGCGCCCGATCAGCGTGGCCGTCTCCTCGACGACGGGCGCCGGCCCCTCGAGCACCGCCCGCACCCGCGTGACGATGTCCTCGACGAAGGCCAGGTGCTTCTCATCCCGCACCGGGGTGCGCCCGATCGGCACCCCGAGCATCAGCTCGGCGACCGTGGCGCCCAAGGCGTACACGTCACCTTCGGGGCCGTCGCCTTCCATCAGGATGCGCTCGGGCGCCATGTACCGCTCGGTGCCCATCATGCCGCGACGCCGGGTCTCGGCCTCCCGGCCGGCCATGCGCACCCGGGCCACCCCGAAGTCGAGCACCTTGATCTCGCCGTCGGGCGTGACGCGCACGTTGCTCGGCTTGATGTCGCGATGGACCACCTGCAGGGTCTGACCGTTCTCGTCCTCGGCAGACCACGCGGCGTGCAGGGCCTTGGCCACCGCACACCCGATCTCGAGCGACGCGGTGCCCGGCACCCGGCCGCCCTCCGACTCCAGCATCAGCAGGACCTGCTCGAGGTCGGCGCCGGGGACGTAGGCCATCACGACCGCCCACCGCTCACCCAGCTGCACGAGGTCGAGCACGTCGACCAGGTGACGATGCTGCAGCCGCCCGAGGATCCTCGCCTCGTCCCGCATCCGGCGGGCCGCTTCCTTCATCCGGGACGCGGTCTCGTTGAGCAGCTTGAGCGCCACGGGCCGACGGAACCCGCCCGCCCCGACCTGCTCCGCCAGGTACACCTCGCCCAACGCGCCCGCACCGATGCGTCGCTTGAGCTCGAACCGTCGCCGGCTCCCGGTGTCGGCGGTGTGCAAGGTCACGGGAGGATGCTGCCCGGGTCCGGGGCGAGGACGTCGAACTCGATCACGTCGATCCAGTCGGTGAACTGGTCGAGGTCCTGGTGGGTGTTGCTCGCCAGGGTGACGCTGATCTGCACCCGATCCCCTTCCTTGAACTCGCCTTCGTCCGAGCGGTACTCGTAGAACTTGGCGGGCGGGGCGTCGACGTACGCGCCGTTGACGTTGAAGTGGTAGTGCCCCTGCCCCTCCACATCCTCGGGGTCGGGCACAGGGGGAACGTACTCGAGGCCGTCCACGCTCACGACCACGAGCAGGTCGAGGTAGAGCTCCGCGTTCGGGCCGACGCCCTCCTGCGTGAGCGGGATCCCCACGTCCGACGGCGGGTAGATCAGCTCGACGCTGGCCTCGCCCGTGCCGGAACCGGCCACGGTGATCTCGGGAGGGGGCGCGCAGGCTGCGAGGGCGCCGAGGACGGCCAAGCCCACGCCCACCCGGGCCCCACGCATCGACGTCGTGCGATCTGCCATGCTCACGTCCCCTCCTGCTCCGGGTGTCCCGAGACTACCGTCTCCGGAGTCCGATGTGTCTGCACTACGCACACGGTTACGCTCTGGATGACAGCGTACGGTCAGGGCTTGTCACCGCCCACTTATTCGGGCTTTGCGCGGCGGCCGGCCGTAACCAGTCCACCCCCACCGCGTATCGAGGGTCGACCTGGAGCCGCGATGAACCCGACCGTCCAACACCTCGTGCCCCTCCTCGTGGCGCTCCACACTGGCGCGTGCGCCGACCCCGCCACGTCGGTCGCGGGACGCTCCGACGACGAGCTTGTCGCCGACCTCCTCGCGCGCATCGCAGACGACCACACCTGGGACCAGCCGCCCGCGTGGGAGGGCACGCCGTGGATCACCGCCGGCTCCCCCCACGGCACCTGGGTCGACATCCGCGTGCACCCGATCGGCGCCGACGTCCTCGGGCGCGACCCGATGCCCTACGGGACCGTGCTCACCAAGACCCAGCTCGACGCCCCCGACGCGCCCTCCGGGGTGGTGAACGCGATGTGGAAGCTCCGTGGCCTCGACCGCGACGACGGCGCCTGGTTCTGGGCGCAGTGGGTCGACGACCGCCTGGAGACGGCCGGCCCCGCCGTGCACGAGTGCCTGGGCTGCCATCGGTCGGGCGCGGACTTCATCCGCAGCGCGGTCGACGCACCAGGGGTTCCCCCCGCCTGAGCCTCAGCCCGCGCGGGCGACCTTCTTCTGCTGCTTGACCCAACGACGCCGACGGAACGCGCTCACGCGGTCGAGCAGCACGGTGCCGATCAGGTGATCCAGCTCGTGCTGCGCGATCACCGCCTCGAAGTCGTGCAGGTCGGTCTCGCGGGACACGCCGTCTGCGTCCTGCCACGCCACGGTGATGGACCGGCTGCGCTCGACCGTCACCTCCAGCTCCGGCACGCTGAGGCAGGTCTCCGTCCACGGGATGGTCTCCTCGCTGCGGGCGACGATGGTGGGGTTGACCATGCGAAGCAAGCCGTGGCCCCCTTCGTCGGGGTCGAGCCCGGAGTCGATCACCACGATGCGCCGGCCATCCCCGATCTGGGGCGCGGCGAGGCCGACACCGGGGGCGGCGTACATGGTCTCGACCATGTCGGCCAACAGGACCGCGAGCGCTGGGCCAAAGGCATCGTCCGCCACGGGACGGGCCCGGGCAGCCAGGACGGGATGGGGAGCGGTGAGGATGTCGAGGACCGCCATGGGGAACCTCCGCGAACCCGCCGGATAACCCGGACAGGACGGGGACGTTGCCGGCCTGGACATCCGAGGACCCCGAGCATGCGGACGTGGTCAGTCCATCTCGCTGTTGAACGTGCCCCGACGGCGCCAGCGCTGCGCGGCCTCCCCGAGGGTGCCCGCCAGCCGCGCGTCCAGCTCCCGACGCACCGCCCGCAGCGCCTTGGACCCACCGCGCGAGCCCATCCGCCACCGTCGCGCGAGGCGGGCCAGCGGGGCGTCGTCCCCCACCGCGAGCACGATGTCGCCATCCGCGCTGCGCACCACCACCCGGCGGTCCTCCCATCCCGACACCAGCGCACCCACGATGCGAGGAGGCAACCGCAGGCGGGCCGAGAGCTCCTCGTCGCTCAGCAGCATCTCGCCATCCGCACGCGCCGACGCGAGCACCCCCAGCACGGCCAGCGCCCCGTCCAACGGCGGGGCCTCCTCCGCCTCCACGTCGGCGATCGCGTACGTCAGGCTGCGTCGGTACTGGACCATGGCCGCGACCTCCACGCCCACCAGCACGCTGACCCACACCAGGTACAGCCACAGCAAGAACACGGGAAGCAGGCCCAACGATCCAAAGAACACCACGACCGGGTTGCCGCGGGCAAACCAGGCCACGTAGGTCTGAAAGCCCGACGCACACGCGATCAGCATCACGGCCGACACGCTGGCACCGAGCACGGCGGGCCCCCACCGCACCCGGGTGGCGGGCAGCATCTTGAGCGCCAGCACCAGCACGACCCACTGGAACACCCCCACCGTGAGCTGGGCGTTGGACACCCCGAACCCACCCAGGCCGTCGTACAGCGCCGCGGCGAGGGTCGACAGGAGGATCGGCGCCCCAAACGTTCCGCCGAACAGCAGCGCAGCCCGCGCCCAGATCGTCCGCCGACCCGGCACGCCGAACGTCGCGCCGTACGCTTCCTCGATCAACAGCACCAAGCGCCCGGCCACGAACACCAGGCCGATGATGCCGACGATTCCCAGGTTGTGCAGATCCGCCTGCCGCAGGCCTGGCATCAGCGCGTCCCGCACCTCGGGCAAGGACCCCAGCAGGCTGTTGAACACCACCTCTTCGAGGGCGTCCATGTTCTCCGCCAGCATCCCCGACGCGTCGAGCACCCCCACCACCAGCAACAGCAGCGGGACGAGGGCCGCCAACGTCGCATAGGCCATGCCCGCTGCGCGCAGCAGCAGCATGTCGGCCTCGACCGCCCGCCAGAACCGCCAGAACACGACGGACCCGTCGCTCACCCGATCCGCGAGGGAGCGTGAGGAATCGACCGCCGCCTCGACGGCGGGATCGGCGGAATCTGGGTCGGCGTCGTCCGCCACCAGCAGCACCTCCGGTCGCGCGCCGTAACCCCGCCCCCCCCGCGGACGCCTGCACACGATAGCGGGGGCGCCCATCCGAGGTGTCCCATGACCGATGCCGCCGCCGTCGTTCGGCTCCACCCCCGCCGCGATGCCCGCG
The DNA here is from genome assembly GCA_030424555.1 of bacterium. Taxonomy (GTDB): domain Bacteria; phylum Myxococcota_A; class UBA796; order UBA796; genus JAUHWK01. The sequence continues at coordinate 7,516 of JAUHWK010000026.1, forward strand.
TGAAGTCCGGCCACCCCTGGGTGTTCAGCAACGAGATCGACGGGGACGTCAAGTCGCTGCCGCCAGGCGGCGTCGTCGACGTGCTCGACGCCAGCGGGGCCTTCCTGGGCCGCGGCTACGCCAACCCCGCCTCGCTGATCGCCGTCCGCATCCTCAGCAAGCGTCGCAAGGAAGACCTGGACCACCCCGCGTTCTACGCCCTGCGCCTGCGGGAGGCGCTGTCGCTGCGCGAGGCAGTCTACCCGGGCCGCACCAGCATGCGGCTGGTGTTTGGCGAGGCCGACCGCCTCCCCGGTCTGGTCGTCGACCGGTACAACGACATCTTGAGCGTGCAGATCTCCACGCTGGGGATGGAGTCGCGCAAGGCCCAGCTCGCAGAGGCCCTCACCCAGGTGCTGGGACCGCGCGGCGCCGTGCTGCGCAACGACGCCCGGGTGCGGGACCTCGAGGGCCTTCCCCGTGGACGAGAGGTCTGGTTCGGCGACGTGCCCGACGAGGTGTCGTTCGAGGAGGCCGGGCTGCGGTTCTCCACGCCGCCGCTCGGGGGCCAGAAGACGGGCCACTTCTTCGACCAGTTCGACAACAAGCGCGCTGCCGCCGCCTTGTGCGCCCAGCGCACCGTGCTGGACGTGTACGCCAACACCGGAGGCTGGGCCCTGCACGCGCTCGCCGCCGGCGCGACCCACGCCACCACCGTCGACATCGACGCAGGCAACACCGAGCGGGCCGCGGCCAACGCCGCCGCCAACGGGATGGCCGATCGGCTGGACGCTGTGTGCGCCGAGGGCAAGGCCACGCTGACCGAGATGGTGGCCGAGGGCCGGCAGTTCGGGGCGGTCGTGATCGATCCCCCCGCGTTCGCCAAGCAGAAGAAGGCCGCCGGCAATGCCCTGCGTGGCTACCGAGACGTCAACGCGCTCGCGATGATGCTCGTGGAAGAAGGCGGGTTCCTGTTCACGAGCTCGTGCAGCTACCACGTCCACGAGGACCGCTTCCTCGACGCGATGACCCAGGCGGCGCGCACCGCGGGCCGTCGCATCCAGGCGATCCGACGGGGGGAGCAGGCGGCCGACCACCCGGTCCTCCCCACCGTGCCCGAGACCCGCTACCTGAAGAGCTGGACGTTCCGCGTGTCGATGGACGCCTGACCCTGGAGTTGCCGTGTCCCCCTGCCGGCTCCTGCTCGCGCTGACCATGGTGGGGGGCACGGCGTGCTCGTCCGCCGCCACCCCCGCCCCACCGATCGTCCCGAGCCGCGCGGCCGCGCCCCCGAGCGCCGACGTCGTGGCGGTGCAGACCGAGGGCACGCCCGACGCCACGGTGTTCCGCGTCACGGTGCGCAGCGACGACACCGGGTGCGCCCAGTACGCCAACGGGTGGGAGATCCGAACCCCCGACGGCGCCCTGCTCCAGTGGCGCACGCTGGGACACAGCCACACCGGGGAGCAACCCTTCACCCGCTCGGGCCCCCCCGTTGCGGTCGATCCCCGACAGATACTGTGGATTCGTGCCCACATGGTCCCCAACGGGTTTGTCGGCGACGCGATGACCGGCTCGGTGTCGACGGGGTTCCGCGTCGCGACGCCGCCCGATCCGATCCACGCCTCCAACGCCCCCTACGAGGCACCACCCGCGTGCGCTTGGTAGGGTGTGCGGTCCGAACACCGTCAAACAGAGACAACATTCAAGGGCGACAACGACGGTACCGGGCTAATCTCTCCATCCGGGTCCGGTCCTGCGCGCCTCCCCCCACCCCCCACCCCTGGCGCGCGGGGCCGGGCCCCTACTATTTGGGGCGCGAGCGAAGCTCGCTGTTAGGGGCCTTGCCCCTAAGACCCGCTTTATGGCCGGGGGACGGGGTCCCCCGGGGGCATCCCTTGCGGGATGCGGGGCGCGAAGGGGCGCAGCCTTCCGCCGACCCGGCGGCATCCCTGCGGGATGCGGGGCGCGAAGGGGCGCAGCCTTCCGCCGACCCGGCGGCATCCCTGCGGGATGCGGGGCGTGGAGGGGCGCAGCCTTGCGCCTGGGCGGGGGCATCCCTGCGGGATGCGGGGCCTGGAGGGGCGCAGCCTTGCGCCTGGGCGGGGGCATCCCTGCGGGATGCGGGGCCTGGAGGGGCGCGGCCTTCTGGGGTGGGCGAAGGCACCCCTGCGGGATGCGGGTGGGGCTAGCCGAGGTCTTCGATGTCGACGTCGGCGCGGCCGGCGCGGACGGGGAAGTCGTCGGGGCCGGGGGGCGGGGGGGCCGTGAGGAGGCCCTCCACCTTGATGCCGAGGACGCGGGTGGCGTAGCGGACCAGCACACCTTGGGGGTCGTACCAGAACTCGTGCTTGCCCTCGGGTGTGGTCCAGGACCATCCGTCGACCCCGACCTTCTGGCCGGCGATCGTCACGGTGCGGTGGCCGAGGGGCTCGACCTTTCCTTCCCACACATCGCCGGTCTCGGCGCTGAGCATCCCGACGGTCTCGAAGCGCCCCAGCGGGGTGCGGTTGCCGGGGTCGAACAGGTCGACCGTGGACATCGCGATGCGGCCCGCGTCGGCGTCGACCGTGGTGGACTGCCGGCGATCGACGCGGGTGATCGTCCATCCGATCGTGCTGTACTGGGCCTGGAGCTCGCGGGGCTCGCCCGCTTCCACGATGACCGCGTGGAAGGAGGCCGGGGTGCGGCCCGCGACCCCGTCGATGCGCTGGCGGTAGTCCAAGGGCTGGCCGACGACCGATCCATCGAGGGTGGTGCGCATGTCGAGCACCCGCACGGTGCGGCCTGGCCGCCCGGCCTCCACCACCTCCAGCGTGCGCTCGCCCACCGCCTTGCCTGCGACCGTGACGGTCCAGGTGAGGGGCTCCTCGGCGGACGCGGGGCCGCCCACGAGCAGCGCGCCCCCGAGGGCCATCGCCCCCGAAATCCGCACCACGACGCGACGATCGACCATGTCCGTCCTCCAACGTCCTCGGGGTGGGGCATACAACCCGTGGGCCCTGCCGGCAACGTCCCCCACCCCGGCACCCCTGGCGGGTCCACGCCCTGATTCGCGGGGTTTGTCAGGCATCACACGGCCAATGCCTGCTCCTCCAGCGCGCGGATCCGATCCCGCAGCGCGGCGGCCTCCTCGAACTCCAAGGCCTTGGCGGCGCGCCGCATGTCCTTGCGCAGCGCGTCCACCAGCGCAGGGATCGCCTCGGGACGGACATCGATCGCCTGGACCTTGCCCGCGGCAGACGCGGCCCCGGTCGCGCGGACGTGGCCATCCTTGTCGCGCATCTCGCGGGCGCCCTTGTCGTCGAGGCCGAGGATCTCCAGGATGGAGTCGCCGATCTCCCGGTACACGGTCTTGGGCGTGATCCCGTGCGCCTCGTTGTAGGCGTGCTGCGTCTCGCGACGCCGGGCGGTCTCCGCCATCGCCCGCCGGATCGAGTCGGTCTCCCGGTCGGCGTACAGGACGACGTGGCCCTCGGCGTTGCGGGCGGCCCGACCGATGGTCTGGATCAGCGAGCGCTGGTTGCGCAAGAACCCTTCCTTGTCGGCGTCCATGATCAGCACCTGGGCGACCTCCGGCAGGTCCAGTCCCTCGCGGAGCAGGTTGATCCCGACGAGGACGTCGAACTCGCCCTGACGGAGCAGCCGGAGGATCTCCGTGCGCTCGATGGTGTCGATGTCGGAGTGCAGGTACCGGGCCTTGACCCCGTGCTCGACCAGGAAGTCGGTGAGCTCCTGGGCCATGCGCTTGGTGAGGACGGTGACCAGCGTCCGGAAGCCGCGTTCGGTGGTGGCGCGGATGCGGTCGAGCGCATCGTCGACCTGCACGCTGGCAGGCACCACCTCCACGGTGGGATCGAGCAAGCCCGTGGGACGGATCAGCTGCTCGACCACGCGGGCGCCCGCCTGGTCCATCTCCCAGTCTGCCGGGGTGGCCGACACGTGGACCGCCTGGCGGAGGATCTGCTCGAACTCGTCGAACCGAAGGGGCCGGTTGTCGAGCGCGCTGGGGAGCCGAAACCCGTGCTCGACCAGGGTCTCCTTGCGTGCCCGGTCTCCCTTGAACATGCCGCCGACCTGCGGGATCGCGATGTGGCTCTCGTCGACGAACAGCAGCCAGTCCTTGGGGAAGTACTCCAACAAGGTGGGCGGCGGCTCGCCGGGCTCGCGGCCGGACAGGTGCCGGCTGTAGTTCTCGATGCCCTTGCAGCGCCCCAGCTCCTGCATCATCTCGAGGTCGAACAGGGTGCGCTGCTCCAGGCGCTGGGCCTCCAGCAACCGCCCGCGATCGTGCAGGTACGCCAGGCGCTCCACGAGCTCGGACCGGATGCCCTCGATCGCCCGCTCCAGCTTCTCCTTGGGCGTGACGTAGTGGGAGGCCGGGTAGATCGCGATCTGGTCGAGCGTCTCCAGCTTCTTGCCCCGGAGCGGGTCGAACAGGCTGATGCCCTCCACTTCGTCGCCAAACAGCTCGATGCGGACCGCGACGTCGTCGGCGTAGGCGGGGAACACGTCGATCACGTCGCCGCGGGCCCGGAAGGTGCCTCGGTGGAAGTCCGCCTCGTTGCGCTCGTACTGGATCTCGACCAGCTTGCGCAGGATGTCCTGCCGATCCATCTCCTGATCGACCGACAGCTGCAGCAGCATGCCCGCGTACGCCTCGGCCGACCCGATGCCGTAGATGCAGCTCACGCTGGCCACGATCAGGACATCGCGCCGCTCCAACAGCGACCGGGTGGCGGCGTGGCGGAGCCGATCGATCGACTCGTTGATCAGCGAGTCCTTCTCGATGTAGGTGTCCGAGGACGGGACGTAGGCCTCGGGCTGATAATAGTCGTAGTAGCTGACGAAGTACTCGACCGCGTTGTGCGGAAACAGCTGCTTGAACTCCGCGTACAGCTGGGCGGCGAGGGTCTTGTTGGGGGCGAGCACGAGCGTGGGACGGTTGGCCCGCGCCACCACGTTGGCCATCGTGAAGGTCTTGCCCGATCCGGTGATGCCCAGCAGCACCTGGTGGGGCGCCCCGGACTCCAGCCCGGCCAGCAAGGCCTCGATCGCCTGGGGCTGATCGCCGGTGGGCTGGTGCGGACTGACCAGCTCGAACGCCCGGCGGCCCACCGGGGCCGGGACCTGGTTCTGCGGGGGCGGCCACTGGGCCATGAGACCTCCTGCGCGGACCCGGTCCCATAGCCTCCGCCCCGGACGGGATCCGTCCGCACCGAGCGGACGGCAGACGGCGTCGAACCAACGGGTGACAGGGAGGACGCGCAGCGTGTGGTTGTGCGCGGTCCGTGCATCCCGTAGGGTCCGGTGGGAGGGGTCCAGCCGTGGCGAACGTGGTGGTCGGCGTGGGGGCCCTGGCAGCCTGGATCGTCCTCGGCGCGTGGCCCGCACGGGCCGCTTGGCGCGACGGCGGTCGGCGGACGGTCGCCTGGTGGCTCGCCGCGGTCCTGCTCCTCGTCCCCGCCGCCACCACGCTCGCAGCGTGGCTGCCCGTCCCCTGGATCACGCCCCTTCGCGAAGGACTCAGCGCCGAGGCCGCCCGCCACGCGCTCGGCGAAGGCCTCCGTCCCGACATCGCCAGCGGAGCGATCGCCCACCTGTCCTTTCACCTGGGCCTGGGATGGTCGATCCGGTCGGTCCTCGCGCTGGACCTGTGGTGTCAGCTCGCGGGTGCGGTGACCCTCGCCGTGGCCACCCACCGCGCGGGGGCACCTGCGCCCGCAGCCGCCGCCGTCGCCGCGCCGTGGTGCTTGCCGCCCCTCGGCTGGCACGTCGCCACGTCGGGCACCACCGGTCCCCAGCTGCTGTGGTTGGTGGCGACGATGGTGTGGGCCTGGATCGAGGCCGAGCGACAGGATCGTCCCCCCGGCTGGTTCGCCCTCCCAGCCGGGATCGCCGCCGTGCTCGCGCTGGGCTTGTGTACCGAGGCCTCGCTGTGGGGCGTGTGGCTCCTCGGCGCCGCCACGGTCCTGCGGATGCCGGGCGGTCGGGCGATCGAGGAGGGCCTGGTACGCTTCTTGGACGCCCACCGTCCGTTCGGGGCGATCGCCCTGGCCGGCACGCTGCTGCTCGGACTCGGCGCCGTCCGAGCCACCGCCCCCGCCGCCTCTGGGCTTCCGCTGGGGAGTCCGGCGTGGATCCACGCGGCCCTGGGGGGATCGTCCGCCCCCCTCACCGACCTGATCGCCGGGCTCGCCGCCGCCGTGCCCCCCGCGACCCTGATCCTGGTGGGCCTCGCGCTGCCCGCGATCCGACACCGCCCCGTCCTCCCGGTGGCGGTGGCCCTGCTCACCCTGACCGTGTGGCAAGCCCAGCTCCTCGCCGCCCACGGCAACCCCGCCCTCCCCGAGCGGGCCCCCTTCGCCACGTGGGAGGCCTGGCGGTACCTGATGCGCTGGCTGCCCGTGCTGTGGCTCGGGGTGGTCGTCGGCGCCTGCCAGCTCCCCCGATGGGCCGCCTGGATCGCCCTGCCCCTCACGGTGGTCCCGCCCCAAGCGGGTTGGTTGGACCGCATCGGTCCCCACGTCCCCGATGTCGACTGGCCGTCCCGGTTCGGCATCCAAGGCGACCGGGTCACCGAGGTGCGGGGCTGGATCGAGCAGCTTCCCGCCCGGCGAGGCGCCTGGATCACGCGCGCGCTGCCCTGGGGACTGGGCCACCACGGCCCCCCTCGGTGGTTCGTCGTGTCCTGGCTCGGCGACCGGCCGATCAGCGAGTGGGTGGACGCACCGCCCGACACGCCCCCCGAGGTGGTGCTGGACGACTGGCTCAAGGACCACCCGGACCTGTCCGCCACCCCCCGCACTGCCTGGATGTCCGTCGACTGTGTGGGGCACCACGACCCTGGGTGTCGCGCCCTCTCCGGGCTGCCGCCGGTCGGAGACCGGGTCACCGTCGACGGACTGCGCGCCCTCCACCCCGACCACGCGCCCGCCCCCCGACAAGGTCCGATCGGCGCGCGCCACCTGCGGGTCCTTCCCTGAGGCCTCCCCGGCCCCTCGCCGTCAGAACGGCAGGATCGACAGGGAGACCTTGACCTCGTCGTTCCGGGACAGGCCGGAGACGGCCAGGGAGGTCCCGTCCTTGGCCCAGGACTGGTTGACCACCCCGGGAACCGACGTGTCCGCTTCGAGGGTCCAGCCCGCGGTCTCCAGGGCGGTACGGTACCCCCCGAGGACGGCCTCGACGTCGGAGCCCGGATGGCGGACGGTGAGGGACTCCGGCTCGCTCATGGTCACGGTCCCGGACGCCACCGGCAGGCTCCAGGCGGTCCATGGAGGGGTCAGCGGCACGGCCGATCCGATCGGCGGCGGCCCGTCGTCCGAGAACGGGTTGAGCGCACCGCACCCCGCGGTCCATCCCAGTCCGAGCGCCAACATCGCCACGGCTGCACGTCGCATCCATCCCTCCGCGCCCCCGGGTATCCGCGCGGACGGCGGTCGCCACGGTGGGCACACGCTACACCCGGTCTCGGTGTGGCGGAGGGGTCGATGCAGGCTGGCGACGTCCTGGCCGCCGAATCGGCGGGACACGGAGGCTTCGAGCTGCTCGGAGAGCTCGGCCGGGGCGGGAGCGCCGTGGTGTGGCTCGCCCAGCGCGTCGACGACGCCACCCCCGTCGCCCTCAAGATCCTGCACGACGCCGTGGGACGGGATCCCCTGGTCGCCCGCCGCCTGCGTCGCGAGCTCGCCATCGCCGAGCGCCTCGACCACCCGGCCGCGTTGCTTCCGAGGGCCCTGCACACGCACCAAGGACGGCTGGTCCTGGAGATGCCGTTCCACGACGGGATCACCCTGGACGAGCACGTTCGAACCGAGGGACCGTGGACCGCCACCGCCCTCGACCGCCTGGCCCGTCGGCTCGCGGCCGTGCTGCAGTCCGCCCACACCGCGGGCGTCGTCCACCGCGACGTCACCCCGCGCAACGTGATGGTGGACGGCTCCGGGGTCGCCAGCCTGATGGACTTCGGGCTGGCCCGCCTGGACGGTGCCTCCCGCACCGCCACGGTCGCGTCGGTCGCCGGCACCCCGGGCTTCGTCGCCCCCGAGCTGCTGGAGGGAGACCGCCCGTCGCCCGCCGCCGACTGGTACGGCCTGGGCGGCGTCCTGTACGTGGCGGCCACCGGACGCGCGCCCTTCGCCGGCCCCACCGCCGCCGCCATCCTGCGCGCCCAGCTCGACGGCGACCACCCGCCCCTCGCTTCCCTTCGGCCCGATCTTCCCGCGGCACTCACCGACACCATCGACGCGCTGCTCTCCGCCGATCCCACCGAGCGGCCGTCCGGTTCCCGGGCGCTGATCGCCTCCCTCACCGGCCGCTCCGTCGTGCGCGCCGCCCCGTCCGCAGCCCACGATCCCCTCGCGGTCCCCACCCAGCTCCCACCAGGTCCCTGGACCGTCGAGGTCCGAGAGCGGGACCACGACGAGCGCCGACGCCGCCAGCGCCGACGTCGACGCCACACCCGGTCCCGGTTCGCCCAGTCCGCCGAGAAGGTGTTCGACGACCTGTTCGAGACGGCCCATCGCCTGCTGGCACGCCCAATCCCCCCGGAGCCCGAGGCCCGCCTCGCCGCCGCCGTCGCCGTCGAGGCCGGGATGCCCGCCCAGGCCCTCGCGCCCAGCCCTGCGCTGTGGGAACGACGCTTCCGTCTGGTCACGGGCGTGGACCGCGCGGTGGCCGAGCGCCTCGCCGTGACGGCCCGAGCCGAAGGGTTCAAGGCACGCCTCACCAACCCGGCACTCCCAGTCCCCTGGTCCACCACCTTGCGGCGCATCCTGCTCCCGCTCGTCCCGCCGCTGATCGTCGCCGCGACCCCCGCCCCCGACTTCGTGGCCTGGATCGTGTTCCTGTCCGCCACGCTGCCCATGTGGCTGAGCCACGGCATCCACACGGACCCTCCGCTCGCCTACGGCCCCGACCTCGCGCCCCACCTCGCGGACGGATGGCGCGCCCAGACCGCCGAGGCCGTCCCCACACCCGATCCCCGTCCCACCCGCGCCACAGCACCCGACGAGGACGGCACCGCCCGCTTGATCCGCAGCCTGCGCACGCGGCTCCAGGCCGTTCGGGACCGCATCCAAGGCCACGACGCCCTCCCCAGCCTCGCCCAGCGCGACCTGTCCGCCTCGCTCGACGGCGTGTCGGACGAGCTCGACGGCTTGGCCGCCCTTCCCCCCGACACCGCGACCGACCCCACCGCCGAAGCCGAGGCCGTGTCCCGGCTGGAGGCCCGACTCCTACGACTCCAGACGCTCCAGCGCGCCGGCCAGCGCGAGGTGCCCGGGGAGATCGCCGCCCTGGAGACCACCCTGGCCCGGCACCGCACCGCCCTGGATGCCGCCGACGACGCCGAGGCCCGCAGCATCCGTAGGGTGGCGCGCTTGCTGGAGATCGGCGCCGTGCTCGCCGAGGTCTCGGCGTCGCTCGCCGACCCCGAGCCCGCCCAGGACCACGTCCGCGGGCTTCGGGGTGACCTGGATCAGGCCCGTCGTGCCCTGGCCGCCACACGGGCGACCCGGTCCACGACCTCCTGACCCTGGATCAGGTGCCGGAGTCCGAGTCGGAGTCCGAATCCGAGTCCGCGGTGTCGCCCGAGTCGGCCGTGTCGACCGACCCCGTGTCGGTCTCGTCCGTGTCGCCCGAGTCTCCGGAGTCGACCGTGTCGGTGTCGTCGGTCTCGCCGCTGTCACCGGTGTCGCCCGAGTCGGTCTCGTCCGTGTCGCCCGAGTCGGGCGGATCGGTGTCGACCGGGAGCTCTGGGAGGACGGCGTCGCAGGCCGCCCCCACCTTGCAGAGCACCATGTCGAACTCCTTGGGGACCACGTTGACGATCGGGATCGCAAACGAGCGGTAGTCCACGATCATCTTGATGCCGTCGACCACCTCGACCGGGACGACCGGGCCCATGCCGTTGGTGCCGACCCACGGGAACAGGTCGCCGGTCCAGTTGATCTGAAGCTCGAGCGACGCCTTGGTGTAGTCCGTGGGATCGAGCTCTCCCTGGACGAACCCGCCGATCGGGCCGTACGGCGTGGTGACGGACGGGAACCACGGGATGCCCGGGATGGTGGACGCGATCATGTTCGGATCCCAGTCCGTACACTCCGCGAGCCCGAACAGGTGGACGCCGCCGCACCCGTCGACCGTCATCGACATGTTGCCTTCGCACACCGGCGTGAGGCCCCGCCACGGCGCGCCGTTCGGGTACTCCTCGCGCACGCGGAAGCGGCCGATCCACTCGCCATCGAGGGGGGTCGGGCCGAGTGCCGGCATCAGGAAGGGATCGGCCGTGTCGTAGCCGGGGCACAGGGCGTCGGTGTCGAACGCGCTGTCGACCATGCCGGTGTCCGAGGTGTCGCCGGAGTCCGCCGAGGTGTCGCCGGAGTCGCTGGTGTCCTCCACGGACGTGTCGCTGGTGTCGGTGTCCCCGTCCTTGTCGGCCCCGTTGGTACAGGCCGCGGACGAAGCCACCGCCGACAGCGTGAGACCCTGGATGAACCGTCCGAACCGCATGCGACCTCCGAAATCCACGTCCCAGGACCAAACCTGGGAAAGGCGGCACGGAGTGTAGCATCGGCCCCACGGTGCGTCAGGCCCGTGACAGCCCCCTGACGGGACGATCACGCCGTCCACGCCACCTGGGCCGGTGAGGGCTGCTCGATCCACCCCAGACGGGCCATCGAGGTCCACGACCCCGCCCCCACCACCAGGTGATCGCTCAGCACGATCCCCAGGGCACCACCGGCCCGGCCCACCCGCTCGGTCACCTGCCGATCCTGCCAGGACGGCGTGGGATCCCCCGTGGGGTGGTTGTGGGCGAGCACGACGGCGGCCGCGCCCAGCGCCACCGCCGGACGGTACACCTGGGGTGGATCGACCACCGTGTACCGATCGCTGCCGACCGTGAGCCGACGCAGGCCCAGCACCCGGTGCCGACGATCCAGGTACAACGCGTGCAGTTCTTCGTGGGGCAGGCCCGACAGCGCCGGCACCAGCACCGCCGCCGCCTCCTCGGGGCCCGACACCACCTCCGTGGCCGGACGATCGCCCCGCACACAGGCCGCCCCCAGCTGGATCGCCGCATGCAACCGGCCCGCCATCGCCTCGCCGATCCCCGGCATCGCCCGAAACACCGCCGGCTCGGCCGCCAGCAGCCCCCGAGGGCCCCCGACCGTGTCCAGCCAGCCGTGGACCTCGCGCGGGGTGACCCCCAGCGCCCGGCACGCCTGCGCCATCCCCGTCTCATCAAACCCGCGCGGCAGCTCTTGCATCGCCCCTCCATCAGGGCGGGCCCCTCTCACGCCGCGTGCCGACGACAACCCAGGACGCACGGTCCCGATCCGTCGGACCGTCCGACGCCTCCGTCAGCCTTCCGACGCGATGCGATCGGCCTCGGCCCGCATCGCCACGAGCTCCTCACGGAAGGGCGCCTGCACGGGCGGGAACCGAAAGCCCGTCTTGGGATCGAGGTCGAACCGGGACACCCGAAGGCTGATCGCGAACCGCTCCCGCTTCCACTGGGCCCGGCAGAACAGCTGGACGAAGCGCTCGACGTGGTCCGCAAACGCATGCACGTCCGGGTAGCGATCCGACAGCACCGGCCACAGCCGCACC